>NZ_JAWLQI010000009.1:0-62879 GCF_036997785.1 Brachyspira pulli | reverse complement strand
TTTTTTAGTATAACTATTTTTGATAATAATAGGTTATTATTAATTGCTATTTTAATAGTTTTATTATATACTTTTACATCAATATTTATTATTGGAAGGGGCTAAATTAATGGAGAATCCTATAAAAAATATTACAGAAACTATAATAGGCGAATGCCGTAATTTTAAACATACTCTTAAAGAAATATTATATGCTATAGTAATAGTGCTTCTTATAAATACATTTTTAATACAGAATTATCAAATTCCTACAGGCTCTATGATACCAATTATTATGCCTGGCGACAGACTTTTTGCTAATAGATTCGTTTATGGAGTAAAACTTCCATTTACAGACGGACTTTTAGGATACAGACTTCCAAAGATTAAATCACCTCAAAGGGGAGATTTAGTAGTATTTAGAGCTCCTCCTTCAGCTTCTTTCGGATGCGAATCTGCTATGCCTTATTATGAGCCTTCTCCATTGGTTCAAATGTTAAAACTTCCAGTTATGGTATTTGCTTTAACTCCTTTTTCTTGGGATCCTAGATTTTTGCTTGCCGATTATATAGGAGAAAAACTTACAGGCGGAACTCATTTAGCACCGGCAAATTTATTTTTTGGGCTTAAAACAGTTGATTTGGATCCTAGAAAAGAATTTGTTAAGCGTGTAATAGCTACTGCCGGAGAAACTGTTGAAATTAGAAATAAAAAAATCATTATTAATGGTAATGAAATAGAAGACAAATGGGGTTATTTCTTCTATGGAAATGACAGAGAGTTTGTTCCTATTATAGATATATATGGCCCTATTTATGTTCCTAAAAAGGGTGATGTTATAATATTCAAAAAAATTGTAGACAGAACTGATTATTATAATGATCTTAGTTCTTTTGAAGTTTATATCAATGATAAAATAGTAAGCGATGATATAAAATTATGGTATTGGATGAATATATATGTTCCTAATACTGAAGACAGACCAGATGAATATATATACAATGTTCCTGAAGATTATTTCTTTGTTATGGGAGATAATAGGGATCAAAGCTGCGATAGTAGAATGTGGGGACTTGTTCCATACAGACAAATTAAAGGTCAGCCTATGATTGCTTGGATACAGTCAAAAAGACCTGATAATGTAGAACAAGGCTTCTTTAAATATTTTATAATTAAATAAGAATAACAATTATGTATGACCAAATTTCTAAAGATACTCTAAAAGAATTATTTAAAACTTGGAAGGTGAAAAGTATAGAAGACTTGGATACTAAGTCTTCTAATATATCTTTGGTTTCTTTTAGGTTTCATACTTTATCTAAAGATGCTAAAAATATCATTCTTTATTTATTAAAGCATGAAAGCAAAGAATTAAATTCTATAGATATAGCTTATTCACTTAAGTATACTCAAAAACAAATACCTGTATTTTTTAATTATATCGATGAGATAAAAAAATCAGGTCTTTTGTATTTAAAAATAAAAAGAAGAAGATTAAACTCTCATGATGATACTTTATATTTTCTTCCTAATGTAAAGCCTATAATAGAGAATATTTTATTAAAAGATAATATAAAAATTCCTAGTTATACAGATAATTCATATACTGCAAATGTATATAAAAAATATTTGCAGAAAATAATAAATATATATGAAAATGGAAATATCATTGATTATAATAAAGCAAAAATAGATGATGATGAATTATTTGCTTTATGTAAGGCTAATATAGTTTCTGTTTATTTCTTTGGAGAGGAACTTTACCCTTATATAGGAATTAATAATAATAATGTTTTATCCAATTTGGAAAAGAGTTTAAAAGATAATATAGGAAGTTCTATATTTATAAACAATCATTTTAATATATTGAATGATATTGAAACTTTTATTTATGAATGTGATGTTCAAAAATTATGTACTGATGATATAAATATTGATTTCTTAACTAATAATATAGATTCTAATATTATAATTAATATATGTTCAAAATTATCTCTAATAAAACTTGATAATAAGGGATATATATCTTTGGAATATGATAATATAAAAGATTATTTATCAAATTCTATAGAGGCTAGACAAGAGCTTATATTAAAAAATATTTATAAAAATTATTCTGATTATTACAAAAAAGTATTTAATATCTTAGATGAAGATAAAAGTATATCTAAATCTATATTATTTGTGAAATTAAAAGAAAGCATATCATCTATTACAATAGAAATGTATAATAATATTATATATTCTATGTTCGTTTTAGGACTTGTTGAGGCTTCTTTTTATGAGAATGCTATCTTAGCAATTAGAGCAATTTCAAATGAAGAAAATAATGATAAAAAATGTTTTATGAATGGTAATTTTGAATTGACTTTAATTAATCATTATTTATTTTCTAATAATTTTATTTATATGTGTAATTTGTATTTTGAACTTGATAAACAGGAAACAGTTTACACTTATACTATGACAGAAGAAAGTATATTAAAAGGAAAAACTATAATTAGTGATGAAAACTCTGATTATGTATTCGATAAATTTTTAGTGGTTTTGAAGAATATACTTTTAGATAATAATGTTGAAATGCCTAAACATATTGAAACAAGTATAAAAAGATGGTATGAAAGAGGTATTATTTCTCATGTTTATGATAATGTAACTCTAGTTATTATAAAAGATGTTAATAAATTAGAAGAAATCATGTATGAGTCAAAAAGAAAAGGTATTATTATGACAAAAATCAATGATGAATATGCCATAATAAAATCAAGCTCTACTACAAAAAAGAGTCTTACAAAATTCTTAAGACAAAGAAAAATAATAGTAACATTTTAATTTGAAGAAAGCGGCAATAAATTATGATAGATTATTTAAATAAAGAAACTTATAATTTTTATTTACCAGAAAATTTAATAGCTACAACTCCGAACTATGAAAGGGATCATTGTAAGTTAATGATATTAAATAAATCTACTGGAGAAATTGAGCATAAAATATTTTCCGATATAATCAATTATTTAAAAAAAGACGATGTTTTAGTCCTCAATGACAGCAAGGTAATACCAGCTAGAATATATGCAAAGAAGAATACAGGCGGTAATGTTGAAATATTGCTTCTTAATAAATTCAATGATGATGAAAGTACTTGGGAATGTTTAATAAAAGGAAAAAATATAAAAGAGAAGGATATATTATATTTAGATTACAGCAATTTAGAGAATGTTGGAAATATTGAGGCAGTATTAGAAAAAGATAATATATCAACTAAATTAATAAAATTTTCTAAACCATTAACAAGTGAAATTTTAGATGCTATAGGTAAAGTTCCGCTTCCTCCATATATTATTCAAAGCAGAAAAAAGAAAGGCGAGGAAGAATACAATGATAAAGACAAAGAATTTTATCAGAATGTATATGCTAAAAACGAAGGAAGTATTGCATCTCCTACATCAGGACTTCATTTTACTAAAGAGCTTTTAGAAAAAATAAAGTCTATGGGAATTACTGTCTGTTATGTTACATTGCATGTTGGTTTTTCAACTTTTAATCCTTTAAAAGAAGATGATTTACGCAATCATGTTATGCATGAAGAAAAATTTATAATACCGAAAGAAAGTTATGATATAATAATCAATGCCAAAAAAGAGGGTAGGAGAGTTGTATCATGCGGAACTACTGTTGCAAGGGTATTAGAAAGCGAATATGATAATTATGATTTTAAAAGAATGGAAGGTTCTACTAATATATTTATTTATCCGCCTTATAAGTTTAAATGTGTTGATGCTTTAATTACTAATTTTCACACACCTCATTCAACATTGCTTGCTATGGTTAGTGCTTTTGCCGGCTATGATAATATAATGAATTCTTATAAGCTAGCTATAGAAAATAATTATAGATTTTTTTCTTACGGCGACGCTATGTTTATGTATTAATTTTTTATTTGTTATTATTATAAAAATAATAATTAAGAAGTAAAAAAGTATAATTGTTTAGATATACTGAAAATTTTTAAGTTTGTCAATTTTTTTATTGTTCTTTTTCCCGCCGCAAAAAGAACCAAAAAGTGCAAGTGTGAAATTAGTACTAAATCATACTAATTATGTTTTACATATAAGATAAATTACTAAATTTAAGCCAAAATGCAGTCTTTTTGCTTCTTTGGGTCACCACCGAGTAGGTGCCTAATCGGCAAAAGAAGTAGGGGTTCGGGGACTAGTCCCCGAAAATAATAACAATATAAAAAATAAAATTGACAAAATATAATTGTTTAGGTATATACTGAAAATTTTGAAGTTTGTCAATTTTTTTATTCAACTTTTTCCCGCCGAATACGCTCTGCGGACTTCGTCAAAGTTGCAAAAAGTGCAAGGATAGAATTAGTACTAAATCATACTAAAATTGTCTTACATGTAAAATAATTTATTAATTAAAGCCCAAATGTAGCCTTTCGCGAAGCGTATCCGAGTTTATCGAGGATATAAGCTTCTTTGTGGCAACACCACCCTAAAGGACTTCCTATGGTCGCAGGCACTCCCTTCGGTCGCAAAAGAAGTGGGGGCTGCACTCTGTGTACTTCGTAAGAGCAAAGCCTGCAGATATTTAAAATTTAAAAAAATTATTTCTGACAAAATATAGTTGTTTAGGTATATATTAATTTTTTGATTTATTAAAAAAATTGAGTATAAAGAAATATAAAAAAATAATAACAAATAAAAACAATAAAGTTTTAATAAATTGCTTTTATTTGTTATTTTTAAGATGTTATTAATTATGGTGTTACTATATTAAACCAGTATTCAAAATTATCAAAATAAGATAAAAAATCATTAAATGTTTCTTTATTGTTAATATTTAAATCATCTGCCTTTTTAGTAAATAATGCCTTTTTAAAATCTGACATGTTAATATCTATCGTATAGTCAGTATTTTCATTATTATATTTTTTATATTTTAATACAGAGTTTTCAATTTTTACAAGATATTTATTATCATCTGTAATATTAAAAAGTACTGATATATTTTTATCTTTTACTTTATCAGGATTTAAAGCAACTGATATATATTCAAACATGTTTTCAGCAGATAATGCATTTATCATATCCAATGATGTAGTTTGAGGAGCTTTCATATTTGAATCTATATCATTTCTAAGCTCATAGGCACCAGTAAGTAAATAAGCCCTCCAAACAGCAGATTCACTTTGATATCCAAGCTGTTCCATAGCATCTGCACTGAGTCTTCTTGCTTCTATGTTATTAGGATTGGCAAAAACAACATGATTTAGTACTTCAACAACCCATCTGTAATCTCCTTCATTATAAGATTTTTTAGCCATTTTTATTATATTATCTTCTCCTCCCATAAACTCAACATATCTTTTTGCTGATTCTTCAGGAGGAAGTTTATATAAATTAACAGGATTTCCGTCCCACCAAGCACCGAAATAAAAATCATAAACAGCTTTTACATCATGATTTACAGAACCATAATAACCTCTGTTATAAAATTCTTTTGCTAAATTGTCAGGTATCTGTATTTTTTCTGCTATCTCTATAGGAGTGTATCCCATATTAGCAAGCCTTAAAGTTTGATCATGAATATATTTATATAAATCTCCATGCTTATTTAGAAAATCATCTATATTTCTTTGTTCCCATATAGGCCAGTGATGCGAACCAAATAAGACATCGGTTCTGTTTTTTAAGAATTCTTTTGATTTCTCTATAGCCTTAGCCCATATAATAGAATCTCTTGTTTTTGCTCCTCTTAATGTTGATAAATTATGAAGTGTATGATTCATTACTTCAGCACTTGATGCAGCTCTGTATTTTGGTATATAAATCATAAACTCTGCAGGAGCTTCTGTATTTTGTGCCATTAAAAATTGAAACTCTATTCCGTCAATTGTGAATGATTCATAATCTTTAGATATTATTTTGTTTGGTTTTATAATTCCGGGAGTTCCAGTTGCTACTAATTTACCAAGTCCGGCATCAACGGTACCTTTTTCATCTTTTGGTAAAAGTCCTCCGTACATATAAGAAGAACGTCTGCTCATAGCATTGCCTGCTAAAAGATTTTCTGATACAGCTTCCTCAAAAAATCCTTCAGGTGCCACAATAGGTATATTATTGTTTTCTATAACTCCTCTTATTCCTCCGAAATGATCAACATGTGAATGTGTGAATATTACTCCTGTTATTGGGTCATTTCCTTTATGCTTTCTGAATAATTCTATTGCTTTAGATGCTGATTCTTTTGTAGTTAAAACATCTATTACAATCCAGCCAGTATCGCCTCTTACAAAAGTTATATTAGCTAAATCAAAACCTCTTACTTGATATATATCTTGAGTTACTTCAAATAAACCGGATATATTATTTAATTGAGCTTGTCTCCATAATGAAGGATTTACTGTATCTGGTGCAGACTGATTTGAAATAAAAGGAAAAGAAACGTTTCCGTCTGAAGTTTCTATGAATCCTCTGCTTGCATTTTCAAAATCAGTATTGTCATTAAACGGCAAATAGTTTTTTAATTTTTCATTTTCTTTTTTAGTGTATTCTGTGGCTTCTTTTCTTTCTGCATTGAAATTATTAGAAGAATAGGATATTAAAAAAATACAAAGTATTGAAGTTAATATTTTATTCATCAAATTCACTCCTTGTTTTTTATAGAATAAATTCATTGAACTAATTCGTTGAATTAATTCTATTATATAATTGCAATTTGTCAAGTTATTTGTTATAATTCTTTTATGAAAAATATGGAAAAAGTAACAAGAAAAGAACAAGCAGAGCAAACAAAGAAAAAAATAGTAGAAACTACTATAAATTTATTGAAAGAACATTCATTGAATGATCTTCAAATCAAAGATATTTGTACTAATGCTGGTATATCTATAGGAAATTTTTATCATTATTTCACTAATAAGCAGGAAATAATAGTTTATATTTTTTCTACAAATGCTGAAGTATATAAAGAAAAAATATTATCAAGGGATAAAACTAATTCATATAAAGATATATTATATGCTTTTAAAGAATTTTCTAAATTAGTTGATGAATTAGGCGGGGATTTAATACTTGAAATATTCAATTATAGTATTATGAATAGGAATAATGCTTTATTATCAAAAGATGCTTTTTTTTATAATCATATTTTATCTTTGGTTGATTCATTAAAAAAATCAAATTTGGTTATATATGATGATAGTTCAGAGGCTATAACTAAAAGGCTTATAGTGTTTTTTAGAGGATTTTTTTATGAATGGGCTTTATCAAACAGTAATTTCAATCTTGTTAAAGAAACTGAAAAAGAGATGAAATTGTATTTATCTTTATTTATAAAAATAGATCATTAATTTATTATTATTTCTAATAAAAATTGTTAGCTATAAGGCTCTGCCAAGTAAACTTGTCAGAGGATCACAATTTTTATAATTAGCTTTATACATACCTAAACGACTATATTTTGTCAATTTTGAGTTATTTATAAATGTAATTTTGATTTATTAATAGCATAAAATATTATTAAGTTTTGTTTGAAATGTGAAGTAAAACCAATATTTGTGTTAAAAATGCAGTCCTTTTGCTTCTTTGGGTCACCAAAAGAAGTAGGGGTTCGGGGACTAGTCCCCGAAAATAATAACAATATAAAAACTAATTTTAATTTTGTCAACCAATGCACTTTATATATAATTATCAACTTTTTTGCCGCACAAAAAAGTCGCTGCCTACGGCACGCAGAGCGAAAAACGCAATTGCTAGAACTTTATATTAAAAAATATGCCTATTAAATATAGGATATATACTAAAAATGCAGTCTTTCGCGAAGCGTATCCGAGCCCGCCGAGGATATAGGTTCTTTGTGCCAACAAAAGAACTGGGGGGGTGGGGCAAAGCCCCCATATATCAAAATAAAAATATAAATTTATTTTTGACAAAATATATTTGTTTAGGTATATACTAATATAGAACAATTTTTATTAAATAGTTTATCTATAGCAATAAACTATTTAATAATTTCTTTTATTATTCTATGGAAATTTTTATATTCAATCTTTTCTATTTCTTCGTTATTGAAACCAGCTTCTTTTAATTTGATTATAATATCATAAGATTTTGAAGCATTTTCTAATCCTTTTACAGCAGGAGGAACTTTCTCATCTTCAAAATATTCGTTATAATCAAAACCAAGCCCTATATGATCTATACCTATTTTATCAGCTATGTATTTTATATGATCTACAGCTCTGTTTAAAGTCTGTTTATCTATATTTTCATCTGTAAAATCTTTGTATGAATTATATCCAATAACACCATTCACATCTCTTATGGCTCTTAATTGTTCATCAGTAAGATTTCTCATACTATTGCATAAAGCTCTTGCATTAGAATGAGAAGCTATAATAGGTGCGGAAGTAATATCCATAATATCAAAGAATGATTTATCATTAAGATGAGATACATCAACTATCATTCCTTTTTCCTGCATCTTTTTTACAGCCTTTTTTCCTAATGGAGTTAATCCTCTGTTTGAATCTCCTCTTGCTCCCGTCGCAAGTTTATTTTCTTCATTCCAAGTAAGGCTTGCATGTCTGGCACCAAAATCATAATATTCATCTAATAAACTAATATTATCATCAATAGAAATAAGCCCCTCAAAACCTATAAAAATATATAATTTATTTTCTTTTTGTGCTTTTATTATATCATCATAGCTTTTTGCTATTAATATTATATCATTAATATATTCTGATTCTTTTTTTATTGCATCTTGTATTTCTCTTACTCTTTCTAATGCTCTATGATAATTTTCAGGTTCAACCCATATAACAAATATTGAACCGCCTATTTTACCTTTTATTAAATTATCATAATGATATTTTTTTATTATATTATTTTCACCTTTAGAACTTTTTACAGCTACATCTGTCCATATATCTGAGTGGGCATCGAAAATCATTATTATTTACCTCTTTTATTCTTGCACTTTAGTTTCAGGGCTATTTTCTATATGCAGGTATTTATTAAAGAAATGAACCTTCTTTAATAAAATATATACAATAATACAGGATAATACTTTATCAAATATATTAGAAAACATTATTGCAATAAATGAAGCTTCAATTATATTTATACCTTTATCCATTAAAGATGTAACGAAATTATCTATAGTACCGCCGCTGAAACCTTCTGTTAATATTATAGATATAGGAACTCCCATTATTGGCGACATTATTCCTATAATTAAGCCTACAATTATTGCTGATATTATATTAAATTTAAATTTCTTAGCTATAAGTCCCACTATAAGACCTATAAATGTGAATCACTTAAAAAAGATATAAGTATATTACTTATAATACCAACCATAGCACCATAAACAGGCCCTAGTATAATAGCAGTGAGAATGGTACCTACAGAATCCATAAATAAAAATGGTACATTTGAAACTAATACTATAAATGCTAAAACGAAATTAATGATAACACTTATTAATACAATTAATAAGTTGTATTTTAAATTATTATCCATAAATATCTACCATAAATAATCTCTTATTCTATAATATACAACGATAAACTTTATTTTTCAATAGCTTTTTATTTATATAATTATCTATTTTATTATAAAATTATCAAAATTATATTATTTATGATGATTTTTTTTATTTGAAAAAGGTATTGATTTTATTGCTATAGATACAATTAAAGAAGACAATATTTTATCCAACATAGAGCTTGATACTGTGCTAATAGTTATTGATATTAAAAGGCTTTTTCCGCTATTATTTAGTACTTGAACAAAATTGTCTATAGGTTTATGAGTAACACCTTTAGCCAAAATAATTGCTATTGGTATTGCTGCCATACTTGAAATTACTCCTATAACAATTCCAGAAAAAAATGAAACTTTTATATTTGAAAAATCATATTTTTTAGCTATTACTCCTGCAGTTATACCTATAACTACATTAACTATGGCAAAATGCAAATTAACATACTCTATAGTCATAGAAAGTAAAAAATTTGTTGCTATTCCTACAATAGATCCATATATAGGCCCTAATACTACAGCGATTAGAATTGTTCCTACAGAATCCATAAATAAAAATGGTATTTTAAATAGTATGATTAAATGTCCTAATATAGTATTGATAAAAATACCGAGAAGCATCATACTAATATCATCTATAATTTTTTCTCCATAAAACTACAAATAGCCTCCAAAGACATTCAATATATCATCATGTAAATATCATATATAGAAAATAAATAATTTTCAATATATAATACTTATATAACTATTTTAAATTTTTCGGAATATAAAGATATTTTTATAAAATTATTTATACATTTTGAAGAAATATACATTTTTTACTGATAGTGAAACTAATAAGCAAGAAACTATTTTATCAGATATATTTGTTAAAAATGTTCCTATAGAAGCAGATGTAGTAAGACTTTTTCCGCTATTAATTAAAGCTTTAATATATTGGTCTATAGTACCTGTTGTAAATCCTTTAGCTAATATTATAGAAATAGGTGCTGATATTGAGCCTGCTATTATTGCAATAATTAAACCGCTTATAATTGATACTTTTATTTTTGTGAAATCATATTTTCTAGCTATAAATCCTGCAATTAATCCTATCAAAACATTGACAATTGCAAAATGCAAATTAATATAATCTATTGTAACAGATGTTATTAGATTTGTAATAATGCCAACAATTGCTCCATATAAAGGCCCTAGTATAACAGCAGTTAATATTGTACCTATAGAGTCCATAAATAAGAATGGTATATTTAAGAAAAGTATTATAAATGCTAAAGCTATATTTGATATTATGCCAATAAATAATATTAATATATAGTATTTAACTTTGTTTATCATACTTTTCTCCATATAAACTTTATAATACTATTTGTATATTTTGAAAAAGTATATTTTATTTACTATAAAACACACAATTAAACAAGATAGTATTTTATCAAAAATGGCATCATGCATTACTACAATTGATGTTGATAATGCAATACTTTTTCCGCTATTTATTAAAGATTCTATATATTTATGCAGCATTTCATTTGGAACTTCATAGCCCAAAGCTATAGATATAGGCACAGATATCAGTCCAGAAACTATACCTATGATTATTCCAATAATTATAGCATTGAAAAAACTTTTTAAATAATATTTTTTAGCAATAATTCCTGCTGTTATTCCTATAAAAACATTTACAATAGTAAAATGCAAATTAATATAATCTATTGTTAGAGAAGTTATTAAATTAGTAAGCATTCCAACAATAGCACCATATATAGGGCCTAATACAACAGCAGTTAATATTGTACCTATAGAGTCCATAAATAAATATGGTATGTTCAAAATTACTACTATAGACACTAATGTAAGGTTTGATATTATACCAATCAATATCACTAATGTATTATATTGTAATTTAGTGTTCATATTTTATTATCTATTAGTAATGTTGTTATGAAAAAATTATAAATGATAAGAGTATACCATTATGCTGATTTATACTAAGTTAAAATAACTTTATTTTCAAGAAAAAAATATTTAAATTTTTTATTTTTCAAAAAAAAACCCTAATAAATATAAATTTATTAGGGCTTAAATGATATTGTATAAAATTAATTACAATTATTTAGCAGTATAAGCAACCATAGTCATCCAAGATAATGGTTTGTTATAGTGAGGTAAGAAGAAGAAATCTGACAATGCAAATTGATCAACAGTCATACCATTTTGTATAGCAAGAGAGAATGCATGAATAGCTTCAGCATGATTATGTTTAGAAGCTATTTGAGCACCTAATAAACGTCTGCTGTCTTCTTCATAAACGATTTTTACTAATACATCTTCATAAGTAGGCATAAATTCTGGTCTTTCAGCATCTTTGAAGAAGTTAGATTTTACTTTTAAGCCTTTTTTCTTAGCTGTTTCTTCAGACCAGCCAGTAGAAGCCATATTATATCCAAATACGCAAATAGCATTAGAACCTTGAGTACCGCAGTATTCAACATGTTTTCCTAAAGCGTTATTAGCAGCAACAATACCCATTCTTACAGCGTTAGTAGCTAAAGCAATGTATTCTTGTTTTTCAGAAGCTCTTGAATATACAGTAGCACAGTCACCTATAGCAAATACATTAGGGTCTTTAGTAGTTTTCATAGTTGTATCTACTACTATAGCACCATTAGGTAAAGTTTCTAAATAGTCTTTATAAAGTTCATTATTAGGTCTGAAACCAACAGACATAACAACCATATCTACATCATAAGAACCTTTATCAGTAACTACTTTTTTAACTCTGCCTTCGCCTTCAAATTTCTTAACAGTTTCACCTAAATGCATTTCTATGCCAGCTTCTTTGATTCTTTTTTCAGCTTCATCAGTGATTTCTTTATCAAAGTAGTTAGCTATAACTCTAGGCATAGCTTCCATTAAGATAACTTCTTTACCATGGTTTTTGAATGCTTCTATAAGTTCAACACCTATATAACCAGCACCAACTACCATAACTTTTTTAACTTCTGGTTTAGCTATTTCATCAATAATTTCTTGTCCTTGCTGATATAGTTTAGAGAAGAAAATACCTTCTTTAAGACCATATTTAGTACCTTCTTGTTTTAATCCTTCTATAGGAGGAGTTACAGGCCAAGAACCAGTAGCAAGGATAAGTTTATCATAATTATCTTCGAATTCTTTTCCAGTAGCTAATTCTTTAACTGTTAATTTCTTATTAGCCCAGTCTATTTTCATTACTTCATGTCCCATATGAACATCAATACCTTCAGATTTTAAACCTTCTGGACTAGCATAGAATAAGCCTTTAGGGTCTTTTACTACTCCGCCAACCCAAAGAGCAATACCGCAAGCTAAGAAAGATATATTATCATTTCTATCATAAGTAACTACCTGACAATTAGGATCTGTAGCTTTCAATGTTTTTGCTGCCCATGTACCAGCATGGTTACAACCGATTACAATAACTTTCATAATATTTAACCCCTTAATTTTTAGAAATATAAAATTATTTTATTTAGTATTTAGTATAGTACAAAAAACATACTTGGTCAAGGTATATTATATTAAGTGTCATTTTTTTTTGGTTTTTTCATACCTTTTTTGATAATTATTTCACTAATAAGCATAAATTTTTTGTGTTTTTTAATATATATCAGAATTATTATGAGGTTTTGATATTTAATTTTTATAAGCTTTTTCGTTTTTTAAAAGTCGTTAATTTATTATTATTATAAATATATACATATTCTTTATAAATTTATATGTAAATAGTTGTATAAATTGTTTATATATAATAAAAAATATAAAATATATTTATTTAAGGATATGTATTAAATGTATGGTAAGATTTAAGTTGTATTTAAGCTGTTATAGTACTTAATTTATTTATTTAAACGCTTTTATATAAAGAACAACAAAATTAATAAATACTAAAATGTAAAAAATATAGTATAATTATATTTTAATAGACTATATTTAATTAAATATATACCGATCTTTAAATATTTTAATTATCAGGCACTTGTATAAAAACTGTTATTTTTATATATTTTATAATAAGTGTTAAGATAATATTGCAAATATAGTATATTATATATCTAATATCTATTTTTATAAGCCTATTGATATTTACACTTTTTATGCTATATTTTTGATAGAAATTTATTTATGGGTTTAAACAATGTTAAGATTTAATGAATATTTTTTAATGGAAGAAAAAGATGTTCTTCTTTATGTAAAAAAGAAACTTAAATATTTTAAAGCAGATGATAACATTACTTGTAAGGAAATAGGTGATGGTAATATCAATTATGTTTATAGAATAAGTAATGGAGAAAAGTCTATAATATTAAAGCAGGCTGGTGTTCATACAAGAAGTAATTCATCAGGAAGAGTACTAGATGTTAATAGAAATAGGAGAGAGGCTGAAGTTTTATCTTATTATGGAGATATACTTCCAGATCTTGCACCTGAAGTTATATGTATAGATAAGGTAATGAAGCTATTTGTAATGGAAGATTTAAAAGATTATATTCCATTAAGAGATGCTTTGATAAAAGGACATATTTATCATCATTTACAAGAGCAAATAACTGATTTTTTAGTTGAAAGCACCTTATCTACAGCAGATTTCTTTATAGATAGTTTTATCAAGAAAGATAATGCAGCAAAATATGTAAATAAAGAATTATGTAAGATAAGTGAAGAACTTGTATTTAGAGAGCCATTTTTTAATGTTTTAAATGAAAATAGTTTTTCTGCATCTTTAAATGATTTTGTAAAAACAAATCTTTATGATAATAAACATATTCAGCTAGAGGCAGCAAAATTAAAATGCGAATTTATGAATCATTCACAAGCCTTGATACATGGAGATTTACATACAGGTTCAATATTTGTTAAAGACGATTGTATGAAGATTATGGACTGTGAATTTGCTTTCTATGGGCCAATAGGGTATGATGTAGGTACTATAGTAGCTAATTTTATATTTGCTTATATTTACCATTTAGTTATTACTAATGATAAAAATTATACCTCTTTCCTATACAAAGTTATAGATGATATAATAAAATTATTCAAAGATAAATTCATTACTAAATTTATACATGAAAGTATTGATGTTTCAGTGCAAAATGATGGTTTTATAGAATTTTATTTACTTGAAGTATTAAAAACATCTTATGGTATTTGCGGACTTGAAATATTAAGAAGAACTACCGGATGTGCTAAGGTAAAAGAGATTGAATCTGTTACTGATGAAGATACTAGAAAGAAAATGGAATATATATTATTAAATTTAGGTATAGAATGTATTATATATAGAGATAAACTTTCTGAAGAAGATAAGTTTATGAAATTTGTTGATAATGTAATTCAGAATTTAAATTTTAATAATATCTAATTTTAATTATTTTGGAGTTTTTTATGCTTGATAGGATAGATAAAAATTTAGCTTTTATGCTTCAATTTGAAAATATAGCTTGGTATGATGAAGGCTGCGTTAAAATATTGGATAGGAGAGTTTATCCTAATAAAGTAAATTTTGTTGAATGCAAAACCCATAAAGAAGTTTCAAAAGCTATAGCTGATATGGTTACTCAAAGTGCCGGCCCTTATTTGGCCGTTGCTATGGGTATGGCGTTGGCTGGTTATGAATCAAGACATTTGGAAGGTAGTGACAGAATAGAGTTTTTAACTAATGCCTGCAATACGTTAGCGAATTCAAGACCTACTACAAGTGCAAGAATGATGTCTATAACTAAAAACTGTCTTGATGCTGGTATAGAAGCTATAAAATCTAATAAAGACCCTATAGAAGCTATGTTCAATATGGGTATAGATTTATCTACTAAAAGATACTCCAAAATAAAAAAAATAGCAGAAAATTTAGTTTCAATGTATCCGGATAAAGGTACTATACTTACACAATGTTTCGGTGAGTCTATAGTAGGCTTTATGATACAGGAATTCCAAAATAAAAATAAAGATATAAAAGTTGTATGTGCTGAAACAAGACCTTATTTCCAAGGAGCAAGACTTACAGCTACTGTTGCTTATGATCAAGGAGCTGATGTTACAGTTATAACTGATAATATGGTTGCTTATACTATGCAGGAGAAAAAAATAGATGTATTTACTTCTGCTGCTGATTTGATATGTTTGAATGGGGCAGTTGTAAATAAAATAGGTACTTTTCAAATAGCTATTGTAGCTAAATATTTAGGAATCCCTTATTTTGTAACAGGGGCTCCGGATAAAGGCTATAATGGATATAATGATATACATTTTGAATTCAGAGATGAAAAGCTTGTAACAGAGGCTATGGGAGTAAAAACTTCTAAAGAGGGAGTTAAAGGATTTTATCCTGCATTTGATTATACTCCTCCTCATTTGGTTAGTGCTATTGTAACAGATTTAGGTATTTATTCTCCTTATGACGTTTTCAAATACTATGTTGGAAATGATGAAGGCGAGTATTAATTAATATATACTTGAATCAATAATTTTTATAAATGTATTGTAAATAAGCAATTCTTAATGCTTTTTAAAAAAATCTGACTTATTATTTAGTATATACCTAAACAAATATACTTTGTCAAAAATTATTTTATTATTTTTATTATTTGTGGGGACTAGCCCCACCGCTCTGCGTACTTCGTAACACCCCACTTCTTTTGCGACCAAAGAAAGTGCCTGCGACCATAGGAAGTCCTTTAGGGTGGTATTGCCACAAAGAAGCAGGCACAGCCTGCCTGCGGCGAAAGGCTACATTTTGGCTTTAATTTAATAAATTATCTTACATGTAAGACATTTTTAGTATGATTTAGTACTGATTTTTACACTTGCACTTTCGCGAAGCGTATCCGAGCCTGTCGAGGATATAGGTTCTCGTCGAAGGCGGCTGTGCCTTATGCAATACTTGACAGTACTTCCTTCGGTCGCAAAAGAACTTGGGTGCTGCACACTGTGTAATTCGTAAGGGTAAAGCCCCAGATATAAAAACAAAAATATAAATTTATTTTTTACAAAATATAGTTGTTTAGGTATATACTGAAAATTTCAACTTTCTCAACCAATGGTGCTATGTATTTGTTGATATAACCAAAAAAACATTATTGTTTATAAAAATCAAGTTGATTACAATACCTTTTGAACATAATTAATGGAGGTATAATGATACTTTTATTATATTAAATATTATTGTTCATCAAAAGGATTAATAACATCTTCTTTTTTTATATCTTTTAAGAAGTTAATAAATAAGTCAAATAATATAGGGTCTATTTGTGTATCATCTTTTATATAATTTTTATATATGAGTTTTACAGCTTCTTTAGCTTCTAATCCGCTTCTATCATAGTTCTTTTGAGGTAGTACTATAGTGTCATATAAATCTACTATTTCCAAAATTTTAGCTGGTAAGAATGCTAAACTTTCAAGCCTTTCTATATCTTCAGAATTACTTGATATAAGCCATATAGGATTTATTTCTTTATTTTCCTTGATTTGCTTATGCATAAATGCTCTTAAAACACTGTATCCATGTCCATAGTATTCATGATGCATTCCAACAATCAAAGATATATCATCATTGTAATTTCTGAATAATTTTAAAAACTGATATCCTTTAATAGCATGAGAAGTGGATTTTTTATTATATTCTTTTGATTTATTAATATTTAAATAATCTAATTGTTTTATTTTTACAACATCATGCCAGAAAGCACCAGCAGCAAAAATAGCTATATTAGGTAATGAAATCTTTTTTAATCCGTTTTTAAATATATTTTCAAAAGTTATAGTTTTTTTATTAATTTTGTAATGCTTAAATATTTTTTTATAATATTTTTTGAATTTTTTATTGAAATTAGCAATAGTTTTTAATGCAAATTGACTTTTTACTTGCTCATTGTAGTATAGGAAAAATTCTATAAACATTATAAATACTCTGTTTCCATGTCCTATAACGTTTCTGCAGGTGAAAGTATCAAATTTGTAGAATAAATCAATATTAGGATATATTTTATCAATTAATTTTGTTACAGATAGTATTATATTATTTGATATATGCTGAGTATCATAATATTCTACATTGTCAAAATATATTTGATTTATTCTGTCTTTTGCGGCATTAATCAAATAAATCAAGTTAATCCTTTCTATGAAGGCAAGTTCAGTCATAATATCCAATATATAATCTATAGTTTCATTGTATAAATGCTTATCATAGTATTGATTTAATATATCCAAATGATTTTCTAATGAAATAGCCCTTGCTTTTGGTGATTCTCTTAAAATAATTTCAAGTATATCATATTCAAATCTTTTTGTTATTTCAGAATCAGGCAAACAGTCTTTATATATCTTTAAGAATTGATTAATATTTTTAATTTCTTTATAATTTTTATTATCTTTTGCTTCTAAAATAAGATCTAATATTTCTTTTGAAGATTTTGTTATATAAAATTTAGTGAATAAATCAGAGTTTACATAATTTTTATCGAATAGTATATCTAATTTATGATTTGGTAAAGATAAACATATATTATCTTCGTTCAAACATACTATTTCTTTGGAGTGAAATTTAATAATTTCTAAATGACTTTTTATAAAATCGAAGTCTACTAATGCGTATTTATCCAGATTAATGCTCATAATTAACCTTATTGTTTTTATGCAACAATAATAACTTATTTTGGTTTTTTATCAATGATTTTTTATTATATTTTTATTTATTTTTTATAAATATTGTTTAAAAGGTATTGACAAATTTTGTTTGTATAGTAAAATAATCAAACTTGTAGATTTAATTGAATCTATTTTTTGATACTGGGGTGTCGTCAAGCGGTAAGACAATTGGTTTTGGTCCAATTATTCGAGGGTTCGAATCCTTCCACCCCAACTTTTCTGCTTATAATGGTATTTACATGGGAATAACAGACGAAATATTAATATTAAGTGGTACAGCAAATCCTCAATTGTCTGAAGATGTAGTAGCAAATCTTGGTTTAAAATTAGGCAATATGGAAATAAGGAAGTTTGCTGATGGTGAAACTTTCGTTCAAATAGAAGAAACTGTTAGAAATAAGGATACTTATGTAATTCAACCTACAGGACGTCCTTCTAGTAGTGAAAGTTGGATGGAACTTTATTGTATAATAGATGCATTAAAGAGAGCTAGTGCTAAACGTATTACGGCTGTTATACCATATTACGGATATTCTAGGCAAGATAGAAAGAATGAACCTAGAGTACCTATAACTGCAAAGTTAGTTGCTAATCTTTTATCAGAGGCTGGAGCTCATAGAGTTTTAGCTCTTGATTTGCATGCAGCTCAAATACAAGGTTTTTTTGATATTCCAGTTGATCATATGTTATCAAAAAATGTTTTCTTAGATAAAATAAGAAAAGACCTTGATATGAGTAATTCTATTATAGTATCACCTGATATAGGCGGTGTTGGAAGAGCTAGAGCTATAGCTAAACAATTGAATCTTGATATTGCTATAATAGACAAAAGAAGAGACAGAGCTAATGAATGCGAAGTTATGAATATTATAGGTGATGTTAAAGATAAAGACGCTATTATTATAGATGATATAATAGATACAGGCGGTACTCTTATAAAATCTATGCAGGCTTTAAAAAAAGCAGGTATGAGAAAGATATATGTATTTATAACTCATGCTGTATGTTCTGGTGATGTTTATGAGAGAATAAATGCCAGCGATATAGAAAAACTTTATATCACAGATAGTTTAAGAGTTATGAAAGACAGATTAGGAAGCAAAATAGAGGTTCTTTCAGTAGCTCCAGTTATTGCTGATGCTATTAGACATATACATATGGAACTTTCTATAAGTGTTCTATTTGATAAGTAAAATATAATAAGGAAAGAAGATATGAGTGAGAATTATACTATAAAAGCTTTACAAAGAGATACTAAATTTAAAAGTGTTGGTCGTAAACTAAGAAATGAAGGTTACGCTTTAGCTACTCTTTACGGTAGAGAAAATCAATATTCTATCGCTGTAGAGTTAAAAGATTTTGTAAAAGTTTTCTCTTTAGCAGGTCAGCATGATATCATCACTTTAGATATAGAGAATGATAAAGCTAGAGAAGTTCTAGTAAAAGATTATCAAATAGATGGTATAAAAAGAGTTATTAGACATATAGATTTTTATGAAATAGATAGAAATAAAAAAATCAAAACTTTTGTTCCTATTCATATAGAAGGTATACCAGAAGGCGTACGTTTAGGCGGCGGTACTCTTGAACAAGTAGAATATGGTTTACCTATCAAAGCTTTCCCAGGTTCTATACCTAGAGAGTTAATAGTAGACGTTAGTGAATTAAAAGTAGGCGATAGTTTACATATCAGTGATATTAAATTCCCAGAAGGTGTTGATCCTGTTGGTGATGCTTCTAAAGCTGTTGTTACAGTTGTTACTACTCAAGATGATGAAGCAGCTAATAAAGGTGCTGAGGCTTAATTGTTTCTAGGATTACTACTGCATGATGAAATTAGTAATGGGACTTGGTAATCCAGGTGAGCAATATAAAAATCATAGACATAATATCGGATATATGATTTTAGATAAGGTTGCTAAAAAACTTAATGTTGAATTAGATATTAAGAAAAAGAAAACAGTTTTTGGTAAAGGTAAGCATGGAAAAATGGAGTACTTGCTTCTTAAACCTCAAACTTTTATGAACCTATCTGGTGAAGCAGCTCTTTATATGGCTAGTTTCATGAAAATCACAGTAGAAAACATTATTGTTATCTATGATGATACAGATATACCTATAGGTGAATTTAGAGTTATTCCTTCAAAAACTGATGATTCTGAAGAAGAAGTTGAAGATTATAATATAGACCATAACGGTATTAAGAGTATAAAAGATTCTTTAAAAAGTTATAATTTTACAAAAATAGGTGTAGGAATAGGAGCTTGTCCTGAAGATGAGGAAAAAGCTGATTTCCTTTTATCTCCTTTCTCTAAAGATGAAAGAAAAAAAATTAGAGATATATCCGATGATGTTGTAGAAGCAACTTGTATAGCTTTATTTGAATCTCCTCAAGCAGCAAAAAAGAAATATTCATTATGACTAAATTAATTATAGGGCTTGGTAATCCGGGTGAGGAGTATAAAAACAATAGACATAATGTTGGTTTTATACTTATTGATAAAATAGCTCAGGAATTATCTCTTAATTTTGATAATAATAAAAAGAAATCTTTATATGCAAGAGGTAAAAGCAAGGATATTGAATATATATTGCTTAAACCTCAAACATTTATGAACCTTTCTGGTGAATCAGCAATTTATGTATCTAAATTCTTTAATGTGAAATTAGAAGATATCATAGTAATATATGATGATATGGATATACCTTTTGGAAGTTTTAAAATAAAGAAAGGCGGAAGTTCAGGCGGACATAATGGCATAAAAAGCCTTATTGCACATTTACAAAGTGATGACTTTACAAGAGTTAGAATAGGAATAGGAAGACCTAGTGCTGGTAAAAAAGTAAATGATTATGTGCTTTCAAATTTCAGCAAAAAAGAAAGAGAAGAATTGGATACTGTTATTGCTAATGATGTCATAGAGGCAGTTAAAGTTGCATTATTTGAGTCTCCTGTAATTGCTCAAAATAAGTACAATAAAAGAATCAATAATGAAAATTCTAATAAAAATAAAGGTAATAAAAATATGATTAAGATAATAGCTAAAAATCCTGTATCATCTGAAAATAAAGTAAAATTTATAGAAACTGCCAAAGAACTTATTGAAAAAAGCAGAAAAGAAAGCGGCTGTATTTCTTATAATTTATTTGAAAGTGTTGATGGTAAATATCTTACTTTTATAGAAGAATGGAAAAATGAAAAAGCTATAGAAGAACACAATAATTCTGATCATTTTAAGTCTATAGTTCCTAAATTGGGAGAGTTAACATCTGGTGAAATGGATGTTGTTTTATATAAAGAAGTGAAATAATAAGATTACATAAAAATAAAAGGAGTAAGAAACAATTTATATTTCTTACTCCTTTTTTATTATATTAGTTTTTTGATTCTATTTTTTTATTATGTATAATAAAGAATGGTTTATATATTAAATAATCTATTATAATCAATCCTATTATTAATAAAGGGGCAGTTATACAAAAATTAGTTGTTATAAAAGAACCTAAAATAGATGGCGTAGTCCAAGGAACTGCAGCTATTATTTTGGATAAAAACTCAAATTTAAATAGATAATATGTTATAGAAGCATTTACTATAGGTGTTATTATGAAAGGTATGAAAAATGTGCCATTCATAATAATAGGTGTACCAAATAATATAGGTTCATTAATATTGAATAAAGCTGGAACAATACTCATTTTACCTATTGATTTTAATTCTTCATTTTTACTCATAAGCATTGATATACATAATCCCAATGTAGCACCAGCTCCTCCTAAATATACAAAGCTATTCATAAACTCACCTGCAAAAATTCTAGTCAAATTTTCTCCATTAATTAAAGCATTTTGATTTATAGTTAAATTTATTAATACTATTGGATTTATTATTGAAGATGCAACATTTGAACCATGTATGCTTCCGCAAAACCATAATATATGTACTAATAATAGTATTAATATTATCAAAATTAAACTATCAGCAAAGTTGTAAAAGTATTTCATAAAATTGAATATTATATTGGATACTGAATTGTTAATATAATGCTCTGTAATAATATTTGCTGCTTGACATAGTACTGACATTACTATAAATGGTATTATAGGTTCAATAGATTTGGCTATAGCAGGAGGAACTGATTGAGGGAATTTAATATTTATTTTTTTCTCTATTATAAATCTATATACTTCAACTGAAATTATAGAACATAGTATTGCTATTAAAACTCCTTTAGCATTCAAGTAGCTTGCATCTATTACATTTATTGTAGTTGATTCTTTTAGATACAATATATTTGAAGCTGAAGATGATATAGTCATTAATAAGCTTTTAGCAGATAATAAAATAAAAGAATATACTGATAAAAATGCATTAGTTTGGCTATCTAATTTATAATGCCCTGCTAATGAATATGCTATAGAATAAGAAAGAAATAATGATATAATACCTATACTTGCATTAAATATTTGAATATAGTATTTATAAAATGATGTAACAAAGTTATGATATGCTTTTATATATAAAAAACTATTTTCATTTGCTAATGGTAAATTGAATATTATTATAAAAAATGAACCTATTAAGATTAAAGGGCTGACAGCTCCAAATCCAGCATTAACAGCATTTATATATCTATTAGAAGAAATTTTAGCCATTATAGGTGATAATTTATTTTCTATAAAAATATTAATTTTTTCGGTATTCATTTCTATTTCCTTTTTTTATTTTGTAATAATATACTTGAATTATTAATTTTGTCAAAGTAGTTTTTATATATGTAATTTATATTTATTAATAATTTTAATAAATTTATTATATACTGAAAATTTTTAACTTTGTCATTTTTTTTAGTCAACTTTTTCCCGCCGCAAAAAGTTGCAAAAAGTGCAAATATAAAATTAGTATTAAATCATACTAATTACGTTTTACATGTAAGATAAATCACTAAATTTAAGTCAAAATGCAGCCTTTTTGCTTCTTTGTGGCAACAAAAGAAGTGGGGTTTGGGGCAAAGCCCCAAATATAAAACCAAAACATAAATTTATTTTTGACAAAGTATATTTGTTTAGGTATATACCAAAAATTTTTAAGTTTGTCAACCGATGAACTTTATATAAAATTATCAACTTTTTTGCCGCACACGCTCTGCGGACTTCGTCAAAGTAGCAAAAAACGCAATTGCTAGAACTTTATATTAAAAACATGCCTATTAAATATAGTATATAGCCTAAAAATGCAGTCTTTCGCTAAAGCGTATCCGAGTTTATCGAGGATATAGGTTCTCGTCGCAGGCGGGCTTCGCCTGTGCCAATACCACCCTAAAGGACTTCCTATGGTCGTAGAACTCCATTCGGTCACAAAAGAACTTGGGGTGTTATGAAGTTCGCAGAGCGGTGGGCAAAGCCACCACAAGCAATAAAATTGAAAAAACTAAAATTGACAAATTATATTTGTTTAGCTATATAAAATTAAAGCATTGCTAATGATTTTTTATCATTAACAATGCCTGTAATAATGTGTATAGTATTTATTTTAAATTAATTGGCACTTTCTTCTTTTTCTAATTCTTTAACATACATATCCAAGAATGGCTTATATATGAAATAATCTAATATAATTAGTCCTATTACTAATACAGGAGCTAAGAAATGTAAATTAGTAGAAATAAATGAACCTAATATAGAAGGAGTAGTCCAAGGTACTAAACCAACTATTCTGCTTATAAGATTAAATTTAAAGAATGAATAAGATATTATAGCATTTATAATAGGAGTTAATATAAATGGTATAACAAATATTGGGTTCATAACTATAGGAGCACCAAACATAATAGGCTCGTTAATATTGAAGAAACCAGGTACTATAGAAAGTTTTCCAACATATTTTAAATGAGCATTCTTAGTCATGATCATAGCTATACATAAACCTAAAGTTGCACCAGAACCGCCTAAATATACGAAACTGTTCATAAACTCACCAGCAAATATTTTTGGTATTTCCTGACCAGTAGCAAGAGCAGCTTGGTTAGCAGCTAAATTAGTTAGAACTATAGGGGTTATAATAGCATTAACAACATTCGCTCCATGTATACCGCAGAACCATAATACATGTATTAATAACAATATTATAATTATAGATATTAAACCATCTGACATACTTAATAACGGCTGTAATATTTTCATAATTAAATCAGGTATCATTATTTTCATGTTGCTTTGTATTATCCAGTTTACAGTTTGGAATAAGAAAGATATAACTGCAACAGGAATCAATATTTCAAATGATTTAGATATAGCAGGTGGCACAGAATCTGGAAGTTTTATCATGATTTTTTTGACAATTAAAAATCTTGATATTTCTACAGATAAGATAGCAGCAATAATAGCAACGAAAAGACCTTTAGCATCCATATATCTGGCATCTAAAACTCCGACATTAACGTTTTCAGCAACATGTAATAATTCAGCAGCAGCTCCTATTACAGTTACAGCCAATGATTTTGCTGATAATAATAAGAAAGCATACATAGATAAAAAACCATTAGTAAGCTGGTCCTGCTGATAATATCCTGCCAATGAATATCCTATACCAAATGATATAAATAAAGACATTATACCCATACTAACATTGAATATTTGTATATAATGTCCAGAAAAAGCATTTACAAAATTTTCGTAAGGCTTGAAATACATAAAGTTAGTAGGGTCATTCAATGGTAGATTGAATAAAAGCAAAACGAATGAACCTATTATAATAAAAGGTGTTGCAAATACGAATCCGTCTTTAATACAGTTAAGATATCTGTTACCAGCTACTTTAGCCATTATTGGAAGAAATTCACTTTCCATAAAAGCATTAAATTTTTCTTTCATATTATTATCCTTATTTAATATTTATCTATATTATTGTTATTAATATAACATTATTATATTAATATTGATATAAAACTCAAATTAAATAATTTCCATATTAATATGACAATTTTTTTGTTGGAGTTTATATATATTTGTATTATATTATTTATATCTATACTATTGTTATTAAATATCTTTTTATAAGAGGAGTTTATTTATGCCATTTAGAAAAGGTTTTTTATGGGGCGGTGCTACTGCAGCAAATCAGTGCGAAGGCGGGTTTAATAAAGGCGGAAGAGGTTTAGCAAATGTAGATGTTGCTCCGCACGGTAAGGATAGAGCAGCTGTTATTACAGGTAAGATGAAGATGTTTGATTTTGATAATGAACATTTTTATCCTTCTAAAGATGCTATAGAAATGTATAGCCATTATAAAGAAGATATAAAACTTTTTGCCGAGATGGGATTTAGCGTTTACCGTATGTCTATCGCTTGGAGCAGAATATTCCCTAACGGCGATGAAGAAAAACCTAATGAAGAAGGTTTGAAATTTTATGAAGATGTATTTAAGGAATGTTTAAAATATAATATAAAGCCTTTAGTTACTATAACACATTTTGACTGTCCTATGCATTTAATCAAAAAATACGGCGGATGGAAAAATAGAATAATGATTAAATTCTACGAAAATCTTTGTAATGCTATTTTTAATAGATATAAAGGATTAGTAGAATATTGGCTTACTTTTAATGAAATAAATATGATTTTACATGCACCATTTATGGGAGCTGGTTTATATTTTGAAGAAGGCGAAAATGAAGAAGAAATGAAATATCAAGCTAGTCACCATGAATTAGTTGCAAGTGCAATAGCTACTAAAATAGCTCATGAAGTTGATCCTAATAATAAAGTTGGATGTATGCTTGCTGCTGGAACTTATTATCCTTATTCTTCAAAACCAGAAGATGTATTAGCAGCTCAGCAGAAAAATGATGAAATGTATTTCTTTGTTGATGTACAATCAAGAGGTAAATATCCTAATTTTGCTTTGAAAAAATTTGAAAGAGAAAATTTAAATATAAAAATGGAGAAAGAAGATTTAGAATTATTAGAGAAATATACAGTTGACTTTATTTCTTTCTCTTATTATACAACTAGATGTGCTAGTGCTGATAAAAGTAAATACACTATGCCTAAAGACAATATAGCAGCTGATATTAAAAACCCAGAATTGAAACAAACTGAATGGGGTTGGACAGTTGATCCGCTAGGAATGAGAGTTACTTTAAATGATATTTATGACAGATATCAAAAACCTATGTTTGTAGTAGAAAATGGATTAGGTGCTCATGATAAAGTTGATGAAAATGGTTATGTAGAAGATGATTATAGAATCGACTATTTAAGAGAGCATATAAAAAACATGAAAGATGCTGTTGAAATAGATGGTGTTGATTTGATAGGATATACTACTTGGGGTCCTATAGATTTAGTTTCAGCAGGTACTGGAGAAATGTCTAAAAGATATGGTTTCATATATGTAGACAGAGATGATTTTGGTAATGGTACTTTGAAAAGAAGCAGAAAGAAATCATTCTTCTGGTACAAAAAAGTTATAGCAAGTAATGGGGAAGATTTAGAATAAATAATAATCTAATTTAAAAAGGGTAGGATTTTATCAGATGATAATTTCTTACCCTTTTTTATTATCATGAATTGATTTATTTAATTACAAAAATATACATCTTTTAAACTTATACAGTTTTGAAACAATTTTATTTTTTTAAATTCTATATTTTTATAAATGTATTATTGATTTTGTTTATGATTTAGTCAAGTTTACGAGTGTATGAAAATAATTTTGATATTGTATTTATCATAGAAAGATATATAAATATTAAAAAAATTATTTTGATAATATGAGAAGTTAGTATATACCTAAACAACTATATTTTGTCAATTTTTACTTTTTTGTAAATGTAATTTTTGTTTATTAATAGTATAAAATATTATTAAGTTTTGTTTAAAATGCGAAGTAAAACCAAGATTTGTGTCAAAAATGCAGGCTTTCGCGAAGCGTATCCGAGCCCGCCGAGGATATAGGTTCTTTGTGCCAACAAAAGAACTGGGGGTGTGGGGGCTAGTCCCCACAAATAACCTAATTTAAAATTGTATTTTTTGACAAACTCTAAAATTTTCAGTATATATAATTATTTATATGATGTTCTAATTTTTATTATAAGTTTTTTAAATTAGTTCAATAAATAATATTTATACATTAAAACTATATAAACTTTTTATAAAAAATTATCTTATAGAAGTTTTGAATTCTGATACGAATGTTGAATCTTGATTATCTTTCACTATGGCTTTAGCATCGTAAACTCCAGATGGAAGGTATTTTCCATTTTTATCCATACCAGACCATATACATGTAGCACTTTGTTTGCTGCTTTCAATAACCAAGTCTTTTGAATCAACTAAATCACCGCTTTGTGAATATACTTCAAGTTTAGCACTAATTATTTCTCCTCTTTTAATAGAAACTTTATAAGTAGTATGCTCTTTAGACGGAGTAAATGGGTTAGGGTAGTTATAAAACTCTGAAATGGCAGAGCTAGGTTTATTTGGTGAACAGGAAATATAAAGGAAAGCTAAAATAATTAATATTAATTTAGCTTTCCTTATTTTCAATAAATTATTTAACATTAAAATAACTTAAAATTAATCAGTAGTAAATAATATTCTTCCGCAATGGAAACACATTATAATTTGATTTTGTCTTCTTACTTCATTAACAGTCATTTTAGGTATAGCTACATTACAAGCACTGCATTTATAATTTTCAATTTTAGCTAAAGCTTCACCTTTATTTTCTTTAATTCTCTTATAATTTTCTAATACAGCTATATCTATTTTGCTAAGAATAGTGTCTTTATATTTTTTGTATTCTTCTAAAACTACATCAGATTTTTGCTGAGAGTGAGTAGAGCTATAAAGTTCATAAGCTTTGATTTGTATTTCAGCTCTTTCAAGTTCTATTAAGAATTTAATTTGTTTTTCAGCTTCAAATTTTTCATCTAATTTTTTGAAAGATTCTAAAACGCTAGCAAGTTCATCATAACCTTTAGTAGCCATAACTTTGTCAAGTATTTCTTTTTGGTTAACCAAGAAGAATATTTGAGAAAGATTTAAAAGGTAATCTTGAGGGTTATCAAGATCAGAAAGTATAGCGAATACAAGTTTAACAGGGCTTTTTTCATCTGAATCTGAATCATAGTTAATTTCATCTTTCAAAAAACCTACGAATATGTCTGTTCTTCCGTAACCTTGAATTCTTCCATGTGGAACAGCAACACCATTACCAATATTAGTTGTGTATTCATCTTCACGTTTTTTGAATGCATCGAATATAGCGTCTGCTGAAGCAGAAGCAACAGGTGCAATTTTTTCACTTAAAGCTCTAAAAAGTGATTCTTTGTCTTTTGATTCCAAACCTTCAAATACATGTTCTTTTGTGATTTTGTCAATTATTTTGAGCATACAATCTCCTAATTTTATACATATATAATTATTATATTATAGTATATAAAAAATATCAACTTTATTTTTATATACTAAGCCCAACTTTATTCTGCAATACCAAGTAATGCTTTTCTTTCCTCTATAACTTTGTCAGCTAAAGGACCAGTAAGTTCTTGATAATGAGAATGTTCCATTTCAAAAGTACCTCTGCCGGAAGTAGATGCTTTCATTTCTATTGAATAAGTAAGCATTTCTGAAAGCGGTACTTCTGCCTTAATCATTTGTACTGTATTAGATGCTGCCTCCATACCTAAGATTTTGCCTCTTTTACCTGTGAGTTCATTCATTATAGAACCTGTAAACTCCTCAGGTACATAAACAGTAACTTTCATAACTGGCTCTAATAATACAGGGCTTGCATTTTTGAATGCTTCTTTAGCTGCCATTGAGCCTGCTATTCTAAATGATAATTCATTAGAATCTACATCATGATATTTACCGTCATAGAGTCTTACTTTTATATCAACCATAGGATATCTTCCCAATGGTCCTTGTGCTAATGCATCTTGTATACCTTTTTCTACACCAGGTATATATTGTTTTGGTATAGCTCCTCCAAATATATCGTTTACAAATTCAAAACCGCCGTCACGTGGTAAAGGTGAAACTTCTAAATGAACTTCTCCAAACTGACCGCTTCCGCCTGATTGTTTTTTATGTCTGTATTGAGCTTGAGCTTGTTTTCTGATGGTTTCTCTATAAGCTACTCTTGGAACACTTTGTTCTATTTCTGCTTTAGTAAGAGAAATAACTCTTTCCAATGCTAATTTTACTTGCAATGCTCCCATAGCTTTTATAATAGTTTCTTTAGTTTCACTATCAAACTCTACATTAAATGTTAAATCTTCCTGAGCAATAGTATCTAATACTTCCAATGCTTTAACATCATTTTTCAATATTTTAATAGCTGTAAAGTATATTGGCTGAGGTATTTTAAGAGGTAAGAATTGGAATGGTGAAGATGGAACACTTATAGTATCGCCAGTTCTGCAGTCAGAAAGTTTTGCCAATACTCCGATATCTCCTGCTGTAATAGTATCGCTTTCTATTTGTTTTTTACCTCTTGCCATATATATATGAGCAACTTTTTCTTTTTTGCCGGTTCTTGAATTATATATTTCATCGCCGCTTTTTATACTTCCTGAACGAACTTTAAAGAATGATATTCTTCCTGCATATTGGTCTATTGTAGTTTTAAATACAAATGCTGCAAAAGGATTATTTTCACCTAATATAGATCTTGTTGCTGGTTCATTAGTTAAAAGATCTGTACCGTCTGTAACAGGAACATAAGAAGGTGAAGGCATATATCTGATAATAGTATCAAGTACAGCACCCATACCTATATCTCTTATAGAAGTTCCGAAAAGAATAGGTACTACTTTATATTGAAGTATAGATTTTGTTAAAGCATCAATATATTCTTCGTCTGTAAATTTTCCGCCCTCTAAAAATCTTTCTGTAAGGCTGTCATCTACTTCGCATACTAATTCTTTTAATCTGTCGCGTGTAGCTCTGTATTCATCATAATATTCTTCAGGTATTTCTGCTTCTATAATTTTTCCATGTTCATCTCTAAAATAAGCCTTATGATAAATAACATCTATTATACCTTTGAAATCTTTACCATTACCCATAGGTATTTGTATAGGCACTACAGGAGGCTCTTTAAAGTTATGTTCTATTTTTTCTAATAATGTTTTATGATCAACCATTTCTTTATCTATTTTATTAATAAAGACAATTCTTGGTCTTTTAAAATTATTAGCCATTTGCCAATGTTTTTCAGTTTCTATTTGAATACCAAATTCCGCATCAATTACAACTATACAAGATTCTGCAACTCTTAAAGCAGGGTTAATTTCACCGCTGAAATCTCCAGACCCCGGAATGTCAACCAGATTAATTTTATGATCTTTCCATTCAATAAAACTTAAAGAAGTACGTATAGACATTTTTTGTTTAATTTCTTCGTCGGTATAATCACTGACTGTAGTACCTCTTTCGATTTCACCTTTCTTCTCTATAGCATTGGCTCTGAGAAGTAAAGCTTCGTTTAAAGTAGTTTTACCACTTCCTACATGGCCTAAAAGTACAACATTACGAATACTTTCTGGGTTATAAATTTTGCCCATAAACATTCCTCCTCTTATAACTGGTAATATTTTGGTATAATAGATTATTTATTATACTATTGGATTGGTTTCTAAAGAAGCTTAAAGAATAAGCTGATTCATAGAAAACTAAGCAATGCATGATAATTCAAGTATAGTAAAAAAAATATGAAAAATCAACTTCTATATAAATTTTTTATTATTATAGATAAATAATAATTAATAAAATTTAAAAATATATATTTTTGATTTTTATTAATTTATTTTTGAAAAAATATTTTATTTATGTTTACAATTGATTAATAAAAAAGTATAAGTTCAAGCGTTTATTATATTTAGAAATTTATTTTTAATTATGACTTTAATTTTTTACTAATATGCAAATTGTCAATAAATTAAAAAATCTACTTTTTAAATTTTGACTTTGTCGGCGTGGCAAGTTAATGATTATTAGTTTGATGAATTTATTTTGAATCCCGCCCTTTAAAATTTAAAGTTATTTTTTGAAAAAATAATTTATTTATATTTACAGCCTATTAAGAAAAAGCATGCCCGCCCAAACGTTTTTTAAATTTGTGAGCTTTAACATCACGCGGTAAGAAGAATTTAAATTATAGTGAATATTTAATTATTGATTAATTTTATTTTTTAAGCGATTTTAACGCGTGGTAAGATGACTTTAAAATAAAAAACCTGCCCTAATAAAGTATTAAGACAGGCTTTTAGTATTGATTGATTTAATTTATATTATTGCCAACCGCCGCTAGTACTGCCAAGTTTTAAAACTAATTTGAAACCATCTTTTTCTACATAAGATATAGAATTATCAAGTGTATATCCTTCAAATACTAATGCTTTAATTGTAAATGTAGCTTGTGTATTACTGTCTCTTTTACCAGTTGGTGATAAAGAAAATCCTCTTCCTTCTTTATATGTTTGAAGAACAATAGCACTTTCTCCATCACTTACATCTTTTACACCTGTAGCACTTCCAGATACTGTTGCTTCATAAGACTGATTTTGATTTAATGTGAATCCTGATAAATTAAATTTCCATTTAGAAGCCATAGCATCAGTACCTACATCTAAAGTTACTCTCATAGCTGTTTCTATATCTGTTTTAGTTATTATTTGAAGATTGGCAATTTGAAATTCTTCATCTAATGTGTATGTTTGATTATCTGATATTCTTGTAAATAAAAATGTTAATGTATATTTAACACTTTTTGCTTTTTCAGCTTTTTTTATTTTTTCAATTCCAGAAGCAGATAATGATATTGTTATATAATCTGCAGTTGCTTGACTATATGGTACTGATATTGTATCTTGAGATAATGTAAAATCTGAAGGCTCTAATTGAACAGTTCCAGAAGTTGTAACTTTGTTTATTTCAACTTTGGCTTCATAGCTTGTGTAAAGCTGAATGCTTCCTTCATTTTTTACTACAGAATTATCAGCATCAACTCCTATACGAAATTTTTTATCAACACGATATACAGAAAATGTACCTATGTTAGGATTTGTAGGGGAATCATTTTTTCCTCCGCAGCTTACTGCAAATATTACTGCTGTTAGACATAAAAAGAAGTTTAATAATTGTTTTTTCATTTTTGTTGCTCCTTAAATATTTTTTATTTATAACAATTAAAGATTTGTTTTATCTTCAATAAGTTATCAAATGTTTAAAAGCGTTTATCTATATTAAATATATTTGCTCTTTATTCAATGTTGTTAATCAATAAAGTAGTCATCTAAGTATGGTTAGGTATGATTTTTATTTTCGCTTATGATGCTGTAAAACTGTTTAGAGAATTTTTTCCTGTCAAAAGAATCATTATCATAAGAATTGTATAAACTTAAAAGTATTAAAGATAATAATAATATGCTTGATTCATCAGGATTTAAATTGCTCTTTTTATAATCATTTAATATGCTGCTTAAATACTTATCATTAAAAGTTTCTTTAAAATCATCATCATTTATGTTAAATATATTTTTCACTTCAGCACATATAGAAATTACAAGATCATCTTCTATATGTTTTATGTTTTTTATAATATCTTTCATCTTCATAAATAACTCTTTATTTTTTATTATTTTTGATAGAAAAAGTATTTCAAAAGATTTATTTTCAAAAATTATCTTTTCTATCTCTCTTATCTCAAGCCCGTAGGATTTTAACTTTACTATCTCTTTTACAATATCAAGATGCTCCATTATGTAGTATCTGCTTTCTGTTCTGATCATTCCTCTTTCAACTCTGTATGCCGGAAGAAGCTCTTTATTATCCCATTCTCTTAATAAATTAATGCTCATACTCTTTATATTGTTTTTTTCTAAAAGATTTAAAAATTCTCCTATGGACATTAATCTTTTTTTGCTTTTCAAAATAAATGAATATTTTGGCAAGTAATATTTTTTATTTTTTATAAAATAATATAAATCAAAATTGTTTATGTCTCTCTTAGCATTTATATCTATATTGTTGTTTTCATCTCTTTTAGCCATTGCATTTACCTTATTTATTAAAAAGTTATAATCATAGATCCGTTAGCTGTTTTTTTATTTAATTTGTATTTGTATCCGAAATCTTGATATTTTTTAGCTTGTCTTAAAACAACATATTTCAAAACAGGTTTGTTATTCTCACTATGAAGCCCCCTTCCAAACACCACCTCCATATTAATGCTTAAACTATCTCCAAATACTATTTTTAATACGCATAATATCTTTAATAAATTTGTGAAATGACTTCTCACTTCTTTTGCTCTTTTTCTATGTAAATCAATAAATAAGTAAATGTTCATTATACAATCTCCTTAAATATTATTATTAAATTTTTTAATACCTCGTTATCATTAGATACAAACTTTTTATAATACCTTTCATTAACTTTAATTGTTTAAGCCGCCCCAAACTAATAAATAATTTGAAGCGGCCAGAAGAAATAATTTGATTTATTATTTCTTTTGATTAGGGTTCAACTGTTTGCCTCTGTTGCCTTGATTCTTGTCATAGCTTTCATTAGTTCCAGATGTACCCTTGTTGGCATTTGAAATGTCAGCATTATGATTTGATTTTTTACTCATATTGCTCCTCCTTAAAATATAATTTTTAGTTAGACATATATTTTTTTATCTAACCATAGTTATATATTAGGCTCTTTATATGTTTTTATCATTTGACATATTCGTGTGGAGGTCAATCGAGAATTTTTTTTTGATTTTTTTAAATATTTTTTATAGGAATTTCTATTGATTTGTATATATTATAGAAGTTATTGATTTTTTTGATTATATCTTCTGTATTATCATAACTTAATTTGTATTCTTCTTCTAAAAATGAGTAGAAAAATTTATTTAAAATATCTTCTGAATTATTAATATATTCTGGTTTGTTATTAATTAAACCTATTTTCTTATTATTTAATTCTATCTCTTTTTTTATTAATTTGAATCCTTCAAATTCTTTTATGTTTTCTTCTATATCAGAAAATTTATTTTTAATTTTATTTGTAATAAAGATTAATAATTCTGTTTCGCTCAATGTGTAAAATTGAACCCATTTAGTCCATCTTTTATTAATATTTTTATCAATCATATTATTTTTTTGCATATATTCAAAAATTTTATTTATTTTATTAATAGTATTTTTTATTTTTTCTGCTTCTTTTTCTATTAATTTATATTCTTCAAATACTTTTATTTCTTCCTCTATATCGCTATCTATAAATGTTTCTTCATTTTTAATTAGATTAATAGCATCATTTGTTAATTTTTCTAGTTTACAGCAGTCATATTTTTTATACTTTTCATAGTTTATAATATTAATAAAATATAAATTATTAATAATATTATTAAATGTATTAATATGTTTTTTTATCTTATTAAAATCATATTCGTATGAAGGGGTAATATTATATTCAATAATTTCCTCTTTTTTTTCTTCTTCCTCATGTTCTATTTCATATTTTCTTTTAGCTTTTAAATAATTCTTTACATCTACGTTATATTTTATAATATTATATGCGATACTCATCAATATGAACTTATAATAATAAATGTATATTTCTTTATAATCATATATTGAATATTTTTTAATTATTTTTTCTTCATCTTGATAATAGTAAATGTTATAGTTAATGATACCATAATCTTTTATACTATGTTTTTTTGCTGTTTCATTATTTAAATAAAATTTGTAGAATCTGTAAGTATTATGATTTCTAAGTGTATTATATTTATAAATGTAAAGAGCTATTATTTTTTTATATTCTTCTTCATTTATAATTTTTTTATCAGTAAATAAATACCCTATAAAATATTGTAAGTAATGAAAAACATTGTCATAGTATAAAATGCCATTTTGTAACTGTTCATCTTCTTTTATATTATAGTTTTTATTATCTCTTATTAAATTAAGTATTGTATCATACAAATAAAATATTATATTCTCTAAGTCTTTTATTTGTATAGTTTCAAAATTATTAAGTATATTTTTTATATCAATTTTCTTTATTTCTTTTTGTCGTTTTTTATCATCGCTTATATTAAAAAGAATTTCTTTTATATAATATTTTTCACTTTCAATAGTATATATATTTGATTTTAGTATTTTATCAAAATTAAATATTTCTTTTGCTATATCTTCGGTATCATATAAATAGCTTATATTTCTAATAAATACAAATTCTGTACTTTTTATATCTTTGTATATTCTTAATATTTCATCTAAAACTATTAAACTTTCTAATGTATAATATCTAGTATCTTTTTGTTTATCTTCTTTATATAATCTATATGAAGGAAGAATTGAAACAGTTTTTTTATTGTTATCAAAATATTCCTGCATAACTTTTTTTAATCTTTCAATTTCTCTCTCTTTGATTATAAGTTCAAAATTGTTATTTTTTATATCTTTTATAATATCTTTATAATTTCTTTCTTTATTAAAAAACGGGAAATTTTCATATATTAATTTATAAGGGCTTATTATTTTATTAATTATTTCATATATATAGATATTGCTAAATTGCTCATAAGATTTAAAATTATTGTATAATTCTAAAAACACACCTATTTCAAAAAAACAAATTTTATTCTCATTTAAAAATAAATAAATATCATCTGTATAATCAGACTCCATTTCTTTATAATTTAATTTTTTATCAAACTCTATTTCTATATATTTATATTTTCCTTTTTCTAATTGTTTGGGCTTTCCTGAATTGATTGATACTAATAATACTTTTATATCATTATTTTCTTTTTTAAGTGCATTAATTTTATTTACTATATTTTTTAGTGAGTGAAGAATATAATAATCATCATAATTTTTATGTTCATTAGTTTTGTATTTGTTTATTATATATCTTCTGTCATTATTTTTTATATTGAATTGTTTTGCCTTACTATTTTTATTTGAAGCCATTATGAAACCTAAATATTTTTATTATTTTGATTTTATATTATAAATATCATTTCATCAATTGAATTTAATTTTTTAAAATAAAAAGGAGCCTTTTAAAGCCCCTTAATAATTTTTATATTAAAAATTTATTGTGCTTGTTTAATGAAAATACCATCTGAATATTTTTCTTCTTTCTCACCTTCTTTTTTGGTATAAGTGATATTAGCTTTGCTTTCTGATTCAAATGTTATATCAATAGTATATGAAACAGTAACATTTCCAGCATTATCTTTTTTTGTAGAAGTTGCAGAATATTTATTTCCTAGTTTGAATATTTCAATAGCCTCAAAAGGAAAATCTAATCTTGTGTACATATCATGATAAATCATACTTCCATCTTCTTTAATATCTATTGTAGATAAATAGAATACACTTTTATTATCTGTTGTTTCAGCACTCCAAGTTCCAGCATAAGTGCTTTCTATTCCTGTAATTGTTCCTGTAACTCCACCAGCTGCTTCTTTTAATTTTTCACAGCTTACAGTGAATAAAGCTGTTAATAATAAAGATGTGATTAATAATTTTCTTAAATATTTATCTCCATTTTGTATTGATAAATTTATATTATTTGTAAATTTTATTTTTGTCAATAGTAAAATTAAATTTATTATGTAAACTATATTGGTATAGGAAATTGATAAATATCCATTTTATGTAAAATAATTATATAATAACTATAATTAAAATTAATAAAAATGAAGTTTAAAATTGTAAAGCCATAGAAGTTGTATTAATTATAATTTTCAAATAGCTATAATATATGTATATTTATATAATATGTATTAAATGTTTTCTATTATGTAATAATTCATATATCTATTACTTTTTTATAAAAAAATTCTATCTAATATATTTTATATAATTGAATGTTATTACTTAAAGTATTTAACTTTATATTTTTAGTGATGTTTTTCATTTTTTTTATAATAAATTGTAATAAATTGTAATATTTTCTATTTTATGATTGACTTTGTAGTGTTATTTGACTATAATATAATTGTTCACGTGAACAAAAACTTATTTATAGGAGAACCTAATATGGCTTGGCATTGGTTTGACTGGGTAGTCATCGGACTATACTTCGTTGTAATGTTTTTAATTGGTATGTTCTTTGCTAAAAGAACAAAATCTACAGATGATTATTTCAAAGCTGGCGGTAGAGTACCTGCTTTGGTAACTGCTATGAGTATTTACGCTACAGCATTATCATCTATTTCATTTATTGCTATACCTGCTTCTGTTTATAATAACAGCTGGCTTCTTGGTATGGCTCCTCTAGGAATTATTTTAATGGTATTATGGGCTGCTTATACTTTTGTACCATTCTTCAGAAGAGTTAATGTTACTACTGCTTATGAATATTTAGGAAGAAGATTTGATAATTCTTTCAGACTTGTTGGCAGTTTAACATTCATACTTTTCCACGTTGTAAGAATGGCAATAGTTATTTATCTTCCTACATTGGCAATACAGCAGGTACTTCCTACTCTTAATCCTGTTTTAATAACAGTTATTGTATCAATATTCTGTGTTGCTTATACATCTATGGGCGGTATAGAAGCAGTATTATGGTCTGATGCCGTACAAACAGTTGTACTTCTTTTAGGTGCTTTCTTAGTAATTATAGTAGGTTTCTCATCTGCTCCTGAAGGAATAGGTCAAGGATTCAAGCTTTTAGCTGATGATGGAAAAATCATAAGCCCTGATTTCTTCTCATTAGATTTAGCTAAATCAAGTATCTGGGTTATGATAGTTGGCGGTTTTGTTAACTCTATATATTCTTATGTAGGCAGCCAAGATATAGTTCAAAGATATGCTACAAACAAAGATGAAAATGAAGCTAAAAAAAGTTTATTTATGAATGTTCCTTTACTTTGTACTAGTGTAATAATATTCATAGGTATGGGTTCTGCTTTATACATTTATTTCCATTTCAAAGCTACATTGCCAGAAAATGTTAATGGTAATGCTATACTTCCTTACTTCGTTGTAAACGCTTTACCAGTTGGTATATCAGGACTTGTAATTGCTGCTATATTCGCTGCTGCTCAATCTACAGTATCATCTAGTTTGAACTCTGTTTCTACTTGTATGACTGCTGATATATTAGAATATTTCAAACCTGGTATGGAAGATGCTAGTAAATTAAAATTTGCTAGATTATCAAGCTGGATAGTAGGTATATTCAGTACTTTACTTGCTATTTACTTCATATTTAATGGTCAAGGTGATATGTTCTTATACTTCCAAGCTATAACAGGTCTTTTAGGCGGTCCTATAGCTGCTGTATTCTTGGTAGGTATATTCTTTGATAAAGTTGAAAGTAAAGCTGTATGGGTTGGATTTGCTCTTTCTGTTATAGTAGCATTCTATGTTAGCGATCCTGCTGGTATGCTTACTAAATTTATACCTGGTTATGCTAAACCAAAAATCTTTGAGTTTATGATTTCATTCATAATCATAGGTGTTGGTGTAGTTGGTTCTTTATTAGCTTCTTTTGCTTTTGGAAAACCATCTGCAGAAAAAATAAAAGGCTTAACTTATTCTACTACTATAAAAAATCAAAAATAATAGTAGATTATTATAAGGAAATATAAATGAAAAAATTATGTTTAATATTATCTATTATATTTGCTGCTGTTAACTGTTCAGGTGGTAATACTGCTTCTTCTAACAATGCTAATGTACTAGATTCTAAAGTTGATAAAAAAATAGTTTGGGAAATGGGAGGACATTTACCTGCTCAAACTGGAATGGAAAAAAATATAGGTACTGCCGGAGTATTATACGGTTCTTTAGGCGGTAAATATATAGTTGTAGGCGGCGGTGCTAATTTCCCAGAAGAATCTGTACTTAATGGCGGAGCTAAAAAAACTTATTCTGACATTTATATGTTAGAAGATAAGAATGGAGTATTAGAAGTTGTAGAACATATCAATTGGGAAAATGAATTAGGATATGGTGCTTCTATAACTACTGAAAATGGAATATATTATATCGGCGGTTCTTCAAACAGTGAAGCTGATGATGATATATTATTTATAACATTAAAAGATAATAAATTGAATGTTGAAAAAATAGGCGATTTACCTTTCACATTACAAAATGGCGTAGCTGTTTATAAAGATAATAAATTATATGTTATCACTGGTAAACAAGCAGGTAAAGGAAGCAATAAAGTTTATGAGTATGATTTAGCAGCTAAAGAAGCTAAAGAATTAGCTCCTGTACCTGGAGAAGCAAGCAGAACTCAGGCTGTTGCTCAATTATTAAACGGTAATATATATGTATTCAGTGGCGGTGATGCTATTGCTTATACTGACGGATACAAATATGATTTTGCTAATAATACTTGGGAAAAAGTTGCTGATGTAGCTTTGAATGGTGAAGGAATATCTTTGCTTGGTGCTGTATCTGTTAAACTTAATGAAACAGAAATGCTTGTTATAGGCGGTTTTAATAAAACTATTTATGACGATGCTGTTTATAATTTAGGCAATCTTAAAGATGCAGCATTAGCTGATTTCAGAGCTAAATATTTTGGTGCTGATCCTTATGAATTTAATTGGAACAGCAACATATTAATTTATAACTGTGAATCTAATACTTGGAAAACAATAGGGGAGGTTCCTTTTGATGCTCCTTGCGGTGAAGGTTTAATATTAATAGGAAATAAAATATATTCTATCAATGGTGAAATTAAACCTGGTATTAGAACAGATAAAATGTACGTTGGTACTATTATGGCTAAATAATAAAGACATATCCAACTAAAAGTTTTCCATAAATAAGGGCTTATTTCTTACTTAAGAAATAAGCCTTTATTATTTTTTAATCAATTAAATTTTTTATTGTTATTTTTCCATATCTTTAATTTTTACAACTAAACCCGCAGCTTCAAGCAAAGATACAATATATACTTTATCATTGTCTTCTATATCTATAGCCATATTGCATACTCCAAATACAGGTTCAGGTGCAGGTCTTACAACAACTTCTATGCCGGCATCTAATAAAATTTTTTCTGCTTTGATTAAATCTCTAGGTGTTTGTAAATAACAAAAAGTTTTTACCATAATTTGTTTCCTAATGTGTTTATTAAGTATTCTAAATCTTTTTTTGTTGTATATGGTGAAAAAGAAAATCTTATAGCACCATTATCATTTTTATAAAAATTATGAGCTAAGAATGCACAATGAAATCCATATCTGCATTCTATACCATAATCTTCATAAAGCTTATGAGCTAAATCAGACATACTTATAGAATCAGTAGTTATAGAAAATACGAAGCCCTGATGTTCAATATTTTTAGACCATATTACTTTATACTTATTCATAGATTCTATTTCTTTTATAGTATATACTAAATCTTCTATATTTATATTCCAATTAGGTCTATTTTTTAATGCTGCCAAAAGACCTATAATTCCTACAGTATTAGGAGTGCCGGCTTCATATATTTCAGGTACACTGTAAGGAGTTTCATATCCGTCACCAAAACCGCCTCCAAAATATGCCGCTTTTAATTTTTCTGGATTTTTTACATAGAAACCGCCGGTACCAGTTGGGCCTAAAAGTCCTTTATGTCCTGTAAAAGCTATAAAATCTGCATTCCATTCATCTGCTTTTATTTCATGCACTCCAACAGCTTGAGTAGCATCTACAAGTAAAGGTATTTCGCCTATAGCTTCTTTTATTTTTTTTATAGGCTGTATTACTCCGCTTATATTGCTTTCCATATTGATTGCAACTAATGCTATTTTTTCTTTTTTAACAATTTCTAAAAGAGCATTTATATCTACTATTCCTCCATCTAAAGAAGGCAGTATCTCATATTCTACATTATTGTTTTTACTTAATTTGTATATTGGTCTTAATACTGCATTATGTTCTAATGTTGATATTAATACTTTACAATTATGAAGATTAAGTCCTATAAGTATATCATTTACAGACCTAGTAGCTCCGGGTGTGAATATTATATTAGCATCATTTTTTGTACCTAAAAATTTATTAGCTAATATTTCCCGGCATTCTTCTATTTTTTGAGTAGTTTCTTTTCCTCTTTGTGTATTTACTCTGCCGTAAGTTCCTCCTACATTCATAAGAAAATTGTACATTTCTTCTGCAACTTCTTTAGGTTTAGGAAAACTTGTTGTAGAGTTATCAAAATAGTAATTTTTCATGATTATAAATAAATATTAATTATGCTCTTATAACAGCTGAAGCATTAGCCATAGCTTCTATTATTCCAAGCATATTAGTTTGCTCTTCTACTTTTATGCCTTCTAATTCATAGAATTTAACACAAGTACCGCAGAAAAATATTTTTATTCCAGCATCTCTTAATTCTTGTAATAAAGTTTTATAAGGTTCTTCAACACCTAAATAAACTCCGCCATTATAGCAATATAAAGCTTCTGGTTTTGGGTTGGCATCTTTTAATGCACCTAAGAATGATTTTAATAATAATTCTCCAAGATCATCATTTCCTTGTCCCATTACTTTTTTATCAACAACAGCTATTACAGGTCCAGATGATTTTTCTTTATTGTTATTCAATGATAATTCTTTATTTTTCACAATTTTGAAATTTTTACCTTCATTAGTATAAGTTATACCATTGTTTTTCAAAAAGTCTGTGATATTGTGAAAAGCAACATCATCATCTATTAGTACTTCTATTTCTTCATTTAATGCTGCATTAGTTATTGCAGTTTTAGTAAGAATTAATGGTTTTGGGCAAGGTATGCCTCTAGCATCTACTGTTTTCATAAGTATTACTTCCTTAAATAAATTTGTACTAATATAATATATTAAAATAGCTTTATTGTCAATTATATAAACTTTAAATACTTTTATTATTGAAATTGTTTATAAAATTTGATATATAGTTATCATTTTGGAATAATACAAATATATAATTTATTATTTTAGATTGATTTATAATATCAGAGTATTCTGGGAATATATATATAATCATATTAACTGCAAAATATGTAATAATTATTGCAATCATCATTATTGTACCAGCACCAAGAAGTCTGTCCACCCAAGATAAATATATTACTTTCAATATGTCTTTAATGCTTTTTTCAACTTTTGAAAGTATTATCCTTATAATAGAATAACTTGCTATTAATGATATTATTTTCAATATAGCTGAATGTGAAAAAAATTTCGATATATGATTATATATTAATGGTGCTATCAAAAATGTAGCTATTATAGCTAGAATAGGTATAATAATAGATATTAAACCTCTGCATAAACCATATATAAGAAGTACAGCAAATATTACTATAAATAATGTATCAAGAGTAATCATTTTTATGATTTCTTTAATAAAGCTATTATAGGAGCAAATGTAAAGCTGCTTTTCTTTCTATGAGTATTAATAATATTTGACAATGCTTCTATATCAGTATGAGAGAATGAAGAATAACTTCCTATTTTTTTAGTTATATCATTAAGCTCATCTTTTGCTTTTATTATATTATTGAAGCTGTTAAATATTTTATAAACATCTTGGTTCTGATATTCAATTTTAGAGTTTAAGTTATTTTGAACATCTAACATAGCAGCAATATTCTCTTTAATAGATAATACTATTAAATTTTGATTTATTAAAATATTAGACATAATTTCATTATATTGTTCTAATGATTTGAAATTGCTTAATTTCTTAGAATCACTATTAACATCATTGTCTATTTCTTGCATAAGATTATCAATAGTTGTTGTAATTTTATTAACTTCCTCGGATATTATTTTACAATGATCCTGAATATAGAAAGATGAATTTTCTATAATAACTAATCCGCTGAATATATCTGTAAGCATTTTTTCTATATATTCTGTACCTTTAGATATTTCAAAAGATAAAGCTCCTATTTCTTTTGCTACAACAGAAAAACTTTTTCCGTAAAAACCTGCTTTAGATGCTTGTATACCAGCATTTATAGATAAAAGATTTGTTTTGCTTGTTATAGATTTTATATATGATATAGTTTCATATATAGATTCAGTTATTACATTTACATCTTTAAATTGATTAGCAGACTCAATTATAATACTTAAAAATTTATTTGAAGTTTCAGTTAAACTTTCTTTTATAAGTCTTAAATCATTTTTTAAAGTCATTATTTGTTCATTTGAAAAGTCTGATTCTTTTAAATTAGAAATAGTTTGACTTAATACTCTAAAGTGTTCCTGCATTTGTGATTTGTATTTATCAAAGAAAGTAAATATAGTATTTGTATATTTTAATCCGTCTTTTATAAGATTTTTCTTACTGTTTTTAGCTTCTATTAATTTATCATTTGCTTCTAATATAGAATCTATTTTAGAACTAATGATATTATAAGCATCTTTATTTTCTTTATCTATTTCAAATACAAACATAGAAGTGTCCATTAAATTTTTATCTATGTTGTTTAATTCTTCTGATATTCTGTCTATATTATTCAACGTTTTTAAATTTAGATGTAATCTATTATTCAACATATTTTCTTTCTTTATAGAATCAAGAGCATTTTTAGCAAATGTTGAGAATATAGATATTGATCTGAAAGAAGAAGATATTATTATAGCAAGTCCTATTCTATCAAAGTCAGATCCGTTTGCTGTTGTATTCACATATATATATCTTATTATCAATATTAATGATAAAGAATTAGCTATAATCATAGGTATATTTCCCTTATAATTATAATTCAATATCATATCTGAAACTGTTGAGATAAATATTATAAAGAATACAAATAGTGTGATACAAGCTTTTAATATAAAGAATAAGCCCGTAGGTGTTAAGAAATATGATGTATTAGAAGAATCATAATAATTTATTCTAACAGTTAAGAATTGTGAAGAATATATTATACTGAAAATTATTAATACAACAGATAATACTATTGTTGTTATAAATGTTGCATTATTTAAATTCATTAATGTTTTTGTAGAGCCTATAAAACTTTTTGAATTAATAGGCATTAACATAACGGCAACCAGCATAATCATATTATTTAATATATACATGTTTAATGCTATATCTTTATTTATTCCATATATTTCAAAGAATATTATTATAAGTGATATAATATTGTAAATTAAAATTAATGTAAGTGTAACAGAAATTGTAATGTATATAACTTTTTTAGTTTTTATAGATAATAAAAGATATAACATAATAAAAACTGACATTAAAGAAATACCAATAATTGGAATTAATAGTTTTACTACTGTTATATTATATCCAGTTATTAAATTTGCAAATATATTCATATCTATTCCTTCTTACATAACTTTAGAATATTCATCTACTTTATCTTCTAAATCATTAATATATTTCAAGAATTTTACCATTTCTTCATTTAGTGTATTGGTAATAGCTTCTAAATCATCTGATGTAGCTAATAATTTATTCATGTCCCTCATAAGATTTTTTACTTCATTATTTTCTGCATAAGCTTTTTCAGATATATCTACTATATAATCATTAATTTCTTCTATTTTATCTTTAATATTGATAAAATCGTTTTCTTCATTAATAATAATATTTGTCATATTTGATATTGAAGTATACATTTTATCAGTATTCTTAATGATATTCATATTATAATCGTTTTGTTTTTCCATTCCTCTATTGAATTTAGTAAGTCTTTCATAATGACCAGACATTTCTTCTATAAGTAATGATACATTATTAATAATATTATTACTTGAATAATTAAATTTCTTAAATATTTCTTCTATCTGGAATAATAAAGTCTGCATTCTATTTGTAGCTTGAGATGTTTCATTTACTAATTCATTAACTTCTTTTGATACAACAGAGAAGTTATTATACCATTCTCCAGCTTTTGATGCTTGTATGCTTGAGTTTATTGCCAATGTTTTAGTTTTATCTGACATATTTGCCATAAATGATACAATTCTATTAATTTGGAAACTTAATTGATTGAAAGATTCTGATTTAGTAAATTCTTTGATAAAATTATTTTTTTCTTCTTCTAATTTTGTTTGGAATTCCTCAAATACAGAAACTATTTCTCTACTATTTGATTGTAATGTATATATTTTTTCAACTGATTCCTGCAATTTCAAATTAGATTCTTCCAATGCCTTTTTTTGCATTTCTACTGAAACTTGCAAATTAGGGTATGTTTCTATTAATTCATTAATTTTTTCTATGTTTATTTTACCATCATTTATTTGGAAATTTTCTATAGTTATAAATTCATTTGTATATTCTATTACTTTATTAATATCAACTTTCAAATTATTTATTGTAGAATATGTATTTTCTACTTTATGTACAAGATTTGTAACTGCATCTTCAAAATTATCTTTAAGTTTTGATAATTTCTCAGAAGTTGTAACAGCAGTATTTATAATAATAGCATCTTGTGCTCTTATGCTTTCTAAGTCATAAGATTGTGTTGTTTTTTTATGTATTGCGGTTATAAATCTGCTTACAGAGAAATATATCATTATTATATTAAATATAGCATAAGTTAATGTTATTCTTGAAAATGTAAAATTCTTAAAGAATAAGAAATTACTAGAATAATCGGTATATATTGATATGCCGTTAAAATCATCGAAGAATGCTACAGATATTAAAGATATTAATATTAACCAAGCTATATTCTTTTTGACCTTTTTATTTATTGTCATTTCATAAATAAATGCACAAATTATTATAAAACAGTATACTGTAAATATAAAGTCTCTAAATACATATATAGGGCCTAAAGCACCTCTAGCTTTTATACTGTTTTTCATAGTTTCGTTAAGTGTAGTTATAGGTACTTTTGTAGATATAAATACTTGAGGATATAATAAAGCCACAGCTGACAATAATATCAATACAAATACAGCAAATATATATAGTTTATCTAAAGCACGATGAAAACTTTCATTTAATGTTAGATGAGTTCGTATATATGTAAGCCAAGGAATAATGGTTAATGATAATGCTATTTGTTCAAATTTATATAAATTTAGCGATACTTCATTATTTGGCGAGTATAATGATATTATTATATTTAATGCTTCTAATCCGGAAAAGGCAAAGCATAAAAAACCTAAAACTAATATTATCGCTTGAGTTTCTTCATACAACTGAAAATATATATAGGCATATAATATTATACCAACAATAGATATAATAGTAGCCATAACGGGAATTCCCAATTCTAATGTCATAAGAGAAAAATCGTAACTCATAAATCCTCTATTAGTAAATAATTAAATCAAGTTTTATAATATTATAAGTTAATTTTAATATATTAAAAGCAGAAAAATAAAATTAACTAAAAAATAAAATACCGTTAATATAATCGGAATTAGTTTATTAAGTATTTACTAATTGTATGCATTTTATTCTGTAAGTTTTCTTACCCATCTTTCTTTTTTTAACATTATAACACCAACAGCTATTTTAGCAAAATCGCTTAATTTGGCTATACCAAACATAGCAACGGGTCCTACAGTGGTAAATTTTGCTAAAATTAAAGCTAAAGGAGCAAATATCAATAAAGATACAGGCACATCTACTGCAAAACCAAATACAGTATCGCCTCCAGCCCTTGAAACGGCAAATTGTGCATTAATATAAGTCCATATAGGCATATAACAGGCTATTAATATTACCAAATTCCTTGTAATTGCTTGTGCATCTGGTGTCAGTTTTGAGAATATTACTGGTATTAGTAATGTTGATGACATTTGTACCAATCCTACAACCAAACCAGCTATAACAGCACCATTCATTATCCATCTGGCCTTATTTTTGGCATCTTCAAGTTCACCCCGTCCCAATGTTCCGCCTACAACTACCATTGTTGATACAAATACTCCCTGAAATACTAAATAAAATATATTTGCTATTGTGAATCCTGATGCCATTCCGGCAACTGTTTCAGCTCCGCCTCTGCTATTGTATAAAGCTGTCATAAACATTTCACTTAATCCCCAGCTTATTTCACTTAAAAATATTAAACTGGATTTTCTAAGCATTGAATAAAATACATTTAATTTTACTTTTAATATCTCTCTTGTTCTTACATAGAATTTTTCTTTATGTAATTTTATATATACTATAAATAAAATCATTTCTATAATTCTTGCTATAAGTGTAGCAATAGCAGCACCGGTTTCTTCAAGTCTAGGAGCACCAAAATTACCATATATAAGTATATAATTTCCAAGAGCGTTGCATAATGTTGCTATAACAGATATTATAAGAGGTATATGTGGTTTTCCTATTTCTCTATAAGAAGTACCTATAGCACCGGAAATGGATATAGGTATAAATGTAAATGCTATTATACTCATATATTTAGTGCTTGATACAAGTATAGCTTCCTGAGAAGTATTTCCTCTTGTCATAAGACGCATAAATATTTCAGGATTGACAAGCATTAATATCATATATGAAATAGAAATAATAAGCGGAAGTATTACTTTAAATCTGAAAGCCTGCTGCATACCTTCTTTATTATCAGCGCCGCTGTTTTGTGCCATATATATTCCGCCGGCACCGTAACAAGTGTTAAGAAGCACCAAATATATAAAATTTAATTGATTCGATACATTTACAGCAGCCATTTTTATATCACCTAATTCAGCCACCATAAAGTTATCTATTAATGATACCATACCCATTATAAGCTGCTGAAGCATTACAGGAACAGCAATAGATATACATAATTTGTAAAAATCAAAATTTCCGAATAACTTTTTTTTGTTATTATTAAGTTGAATTGAATTGGTATTCATAATATTTTCTCTTTTTTAAGATTAAAAAGTATAAATTCAGTCTATTCAATAAAAAACGTGAAATAATATATAGCTAATTGTATATTTGTCAATATATTTTATAAAATTTTTTTATGAAATAGTTAAGAAAATTTTATTAGTTAAAAGTATTTATTAATAAAATTTTCTTCAAAACTTTCAAATGTGGAAATTTTTACGTCTTTGAAATAACGGTTTTTATAATCTGTTGTCAATCTTGCACAATCTTCATTCATGTTAACTCTATTTCTATTTTCTTTATTTTCTGAAGTATTGTTTTCTGAATTTTCATTTGCTATTAGATAATAATATATATTTAAATCCAAAATAGAATTAAATTTAATATTTTTATCTATCATGTTATTAATTATTTTATGTATTGTTATTAAACTTTCTATGCCTTTTAATTTTATTTCATTTTTTAATTTTTGCTTAAAATCTTTACTGCTTTCTGAATTTATTAATAAAGATGTATTTTTAAATTCTATTAAATATATTATATTATTCTGTATATGTATCATATCGGCTGATTTTGGTCTGTTATTCTTTTTTATATTAAAAGTTATTTTATCAAAATCAAAAACTTCTGTATCTAAAGTTATTTTACTTATATTTTTATCAATATCTTTGCATACTTCTGATATTTTATCTTTACAATTATTAAAATCTGTATTTAATATATTTTTTAATTGGTTTGTAATATCGCTTATTTGTTCTGGTGTCATTTTTCTGACTCATTCCATAATGTATCTTCATCTAATTTTCTGTAAGCATCGGCTAAAGTTTTGTATATGCTTTCTATATCATCATTAACATTTTTTATTACAGCATAACCATCATCTTGTTTTTCACTTAAATAAAAGTTAGTTTTATCAGCGATTTTTTCTGACTTTTCAGAATATTTTTGTATAGCTTCTATAAAGTACGGACTATGAGAATTAATTAAAATTTGTATATCCAATTCTTCAGCCATTTTAACCATAAGTTTAGCATATTCAATTTGCCATTTAGGGTGTAAATGCACTTCGGGTTCATCAAGTATTAAAATATGTTTATCATTAAAAACACCAGATTTAAGAAGTAAATCTATTATAGCAAATGATTTTATTCCTACAGCAGTATTTGAAAGTTCTATATAGTTATTATTTTTTTGGAATAGTAATATATTTTTTACATCATCATATTCTATAAAACCACTTATATTTTTTTGTATTTCATCTGATAATTTTTTTGTTTTATTTAGTTCTTCAAAAAGAAAATAATTAGTATCTATTGTATACTTATCTCTATTTTCAATTATTTTTTTACTTAAATCTATTAAATGATTATCAATAGTATATTTTTTTAATTTATAAGGTGTTATATAATTTTCTATTATGTTAAATATAAATGGGGTTTCTATATACGTTATATTAGATGCATATACATTTCCTATTAATTCATCATCATTAAATTGATTATTGATAATATCTATATCTATAATTTTATTATTATCTTCTAATATAGATATATTAGATTTTTCACAATTAAAAGATTGTATATTATTTTTTAATTCATTTAATATATGCTTTTTAATACTGTAATATTTTATTTCATTAATGTTTGGTTTTTTTCTTAAAATATTAAAATATTCTTTAATATCTTCTTCTATACAGTTATATAAATCATATATTTGAAGTGAATTTTTGTACTCCTCAAATATATAGTAGTATTTATCTAAATTATCTGTATTAAAATCAAAAAAACTTATTATTTCATTTATTTTTTCTTGAAAATCATTTAAATCCAATTTATTTTTTCTGATTAAAGAATTTTCATCATTCATTTTTTTAATGAATTCATTTTCTAATTTTCTTACTATATTTCTTGTTATTGGATATATTTTTATTTCTTCAACATATTCCTTATAATTTTTTTCAGCATTGTTCAAACCTGCAACTACAGAATACAAAGCCTTTCCAACTGTACTTTTTCCTGTATCATTTTCACCTGCTATTAAAGTAAGCCCATCTAATATGATATCAGCTTCTTTTATCATTCCTATATTTCTTAATTGAAGTTCCATATTGATTCCAAGTTATTATTAAATGATTTAGGATATTATTATAATTCAAAAAATTATTTTGTAAAACCTTCTGTCTTTTCAAAAAGCTCTATGTATTGCTTTATACCTTCTGCTGTAGCTTTTACCATTTTTAATCTTGTTTCTTTTGTTTTCATGAATTTGGCATCATCTGGATTGGTAATAAATCCTAATTCTATTAAAGTAGAAGGCATTATAGCTCCTTTTAATACATAGAATAAAGCATTCTGTACTGGCTTTGTTCTTCTAGCAACTCCGGATACTTTAAGAACTTGTTCTGTAATAGATTCTGCTAATAATCTGCTTTCTTTTTGATACTGTTCTACAAGCATATAGTTATGAGTGATTTGTGAAGAATCTTTTTCGTATTTTGAAGTGTCTATATTATCGAATTTTACCAAAGCCTCATTTTCAAACATCGATACAGCTCTAGCATATTCGCTTGATTCCTGAGCACTTACAAAATAAGCTTCAAAACCTTTTGCACTAGGACTGAATGAAGCATTAGCATGCACACTTACAAATAATGCATTTTTAGATTTGTCTGTATTTATTTTTGCAGCATCATTGGCGATTTTGAAACGTTCTTCAAGAGTAGGGTAAGTGTCGCCTTTTCTTGTTAAAACTATTTTTACATCGGGCATAATTTTTTTTAATTCTTCTTCTAATTCCAAAGAGAATGATAAAACTACGTCCTTTTCAAATAATTTATTTATACCAATAGCCCCCGGATCTTTTCCTCCATGTCCGGGGTCTATTATTATAGTAGATATTGTTTTTTCATTGAATTTATTAACCGCAGGATTAAATGCTTTTTTTAGATCTTCTACTTTTATATTTAGATTATCTAATTTTATTTTATCATTATTCTGCGGATATAAAAAGTAAGTATTAAATAGAGTTAATACAATAATAAAGAATAATGTTATTCTTCGTTCTCTTTTATTTCCTCTGAATAACCACAATCTTCCTTGATACAAACTTTAAACAATCCTTTGTTTTTTATGTTCCTCTCAACCATAAGTCCTCCGCATTTTGGACAAGGTTCTTGAAGCGGTTTATCCCAACTTACGAAATCGCATTTAGGATAATTGGAACAGCCGTAGAATTCTCTTCCTCTTTTTGAGCGTTTTAATGTTATATCGCCGCCGCATTTAGGACAAACTCCGAAAGATATTCCTTTAGTGTTTTTACATTCAGGGAATCCTGAACAAGCTATGAAATATCCATATCTTCCTAAACGCTTAATCATTTTCTTACCGCATTTTTCACATACAAAATCAGTTTCTTCATTGAAAAAGTCTTTCATATTATTAATATTTTCAGTAGCTGTTTTCAATGTATCCAAAAAATGAGGATAGAATTCTTTTAATATATTGTTCCATTCTATATTATCGTCTTCTATTTTATCAAGTTTACTTTCCATGTCAGCTGTGAAATTGATATTAACAAGCTCTGGGAAGTTCTCGCTTATAAGTTCATTAACAAGTTTTCCTAATTCTGTAGGTACTAATTGTTTTCCTTTTCTCTGTACATAATGCCTTGATATAATTGTTTTAATAGTTGGAGCATAAGTAGAAGGTCTTCCTATTCCTGATTCTTCTAATATTTTAACGAGTGAAGCATCTGTATATCTTGGAGGAGGTGTTGTGAAATGCTGCTGAGGATTATTTTCAACAAAATCACATACATCATCTTTCGATAAATTAGGCATTTTTGAAGCTTTTTCTTTATCTTCTTTGTCTATAGTAAGAACTTTCATAAATCCGTCAAATTCTATTTTTGAAGAAGAAAGAGAAAACTCACAATCTCCTGCCACTATTATAGCTCTTGTATTTTTCATTTTTGCAGGAAGCATTTGAGAAGAAACAAATCTTTCCCATATAAGTTTATATAATTTATATTGATCTGTTTTTAAATATTCTTTAATGCTGTCCGGAGTTAAAAATACATTAGTAGGTCTTATAGCTTCGTGAGCGTCTTGAGCATTCTTTTTTACAGAATAAACTGGAGGCTCTGAAGGTAAATAATTGCTTCCATATTCTTTTTGTATAAACTCTTTAGCTTGTTCTTGTGCTACTGGAGATATCCTTACACTGTCAGTACGCATATAAGTTATTAAACCTGTAGCTTCTCCTGCAATGTCAACACCTTCATAAAGTGATTGTGCTACCTGCATAGTTTTTGAAGCACTGTAACCTAATGCACTGCTTGCTGCCTGCTGAAGTTTACTTGTTGTATATGGGGCAGTAGGATTTCTTAATCTGTCTTTCACTTCTATGCTTGAAACAGTATAAGTTTTGTCCTTAAGATGATCCATTATATCTTCAACATCTTGTTTAGTTTTTAAATCTGGTTTTTCGCCTTTATATTTTTGAAGTTCTGCTAAAAACTCTTTATTTTTATGCTTTAAAAATACTCCGAAAGTCCAATATTCTACAGGTACGAATGTTTCAATTTCATCTTCTCTATTGCAAATAATAAGTAAAGCAACATTCTGAACCCTTCCTGCAGAAAGTCCTCTTTTAATCTTATCCCAAAGTAAAGGGCTTAAATTATAACCGATAAGTCTGTCTAATACTCTTCTTGCTTTTTGAGCATTAACTTTTGCAATATCTATATCTCTAGGCTGATCGATAGCCTCTTTTAAAGCATCTTTTGTTATCTCATGGAATACTATTCTTTTAATAGGTACAGCAGAGTTTACGCCTCTGATTTTATTTCCTATATGCCAAGCTATACTTTCTCCCTCTCTATCATCGTCGGCTGCTAGTAATACTTCTTGGGCTTTTTTAGCTTCTTTCTTTAATTCATTTAATATTTTAGCCCTTCCTCTTATTGTAATGTATTCAGGCTCAAATCCATGATCAACATCTATAGCAAGTCTGCTTCTAGGCAAATCTATTAAATGCCCCATTGATGACATTACAAGATAATCGGAGCCTAAATATCTATTGATTGTTTTCGCTTTTGCCGGAGACTCTACTATAACAAGTTTTTTCTTCTTTGATTCTTTAGACTCTTTCTTCTCTTTTGTTTTCCTACTTGTTGTTTTTTTTATTTTTTCTTCTGTTTCATTAGGCATAGTTAAATCTCCTTCTTAATATCCTAAAAAAGTTATAATTAATTTTTTTATTTTTCTATAGTGTAATATTTTCCCGATAGCTGCTTTATAATACCTTTAATCTCTAATTGCATTAACATAGAAGTTACAGTCTGTACATTCATATTGCTTTTTTCAATAATATCATCTATATGAATTTTCTCTGTATTTTTGATTATATTATAAAGTATAGTTTCTTCTTCCTCTAAATTACTAATAACTTCATTATTTTGCTTTTCAACTTTTTGTTTTTTCTTTTCTTCTTTTTTTATTTCTCTTTCATTTTTATTTATTACAATTTCTTCTTTTATAATCGTTTCTTTTTTTATATTTTTTGATTTTATATCTCCGCCTTCAAAATATTTCAATTTCATTTTTGTATAATCATCGTCATTTGAGAATATAGAATCAAAATCTTCTAATATATCTATAAAACTGTATGCTATTTTAGCACCGTCTTTATATAATTTATGATTTCCAAAATATGCATTATTTTTTTCATCATAAGGTGCAATATAAACATCTCTGCCTTGATTAAGAGCATAATCAACTGTAATTAATGCTCCAGATTTGCTGGCAGCTTCTACCATAACAACAGCATAGGAAAGTCCTGATATTATTCTATTTCTTCTAGGGAAATTCATTCTGTCAGGTTTTCTTCCTATTTCAAATTCACTTACTATAACGCCTTTTTCTACTAATTTATTATATATTTGTAAATTTTCTGAAGGATAAACTGTATCAATACCGTTTCCTAAAACGGCAACTGTATTAACAAGCGATGATATAGCTCCAAGATGTGCTTCTCTATCAACTCCTTTTGCCATTCCAGATACAACTGATATATTTAAAGATGATAATTTGCTAGCGAGTTCAAATGAATATTTACGGCTTTCATTTGTAGGCTCTCTAGTTCCAACTATAGCTATAGAATTTCTTCTTAATTTTTTCAAATCGCCTTTATAATATAAAATATATGGAGGATTATCTATTTGTTTTAAATTGAATGGATAATCTTCATCGAATAAGCTTAATATTCCTATTCCGTAATCTTTTGATTTTTCTACTATTATATTTGCTTTGTCTAATATTTCATTTTTATCAAAATTGGATATTTGAGATTTGAATTTCTTTTCGAGAAGTTCTTTTATATTTTCTTCTTTATCTTCAAATATATTTTCAACAGATTCATAATGATTAATAAGTTCGGATATTCTTTTATCTCCTACTTTATCAATTTGATTTAGGGCAATCAAATAGGTTTTAATATCATTATTGCTGCTCAATTTCTCTGTCCTATAATTTGATTTATATTATTTAATGCTGTTTGTTTTATATTATTTTCAGTGGCTATAGTAGATATTTTTCTATAAGCCGCTATAGCTTCATCATAATTTCCCCTGCTGTATTGTATTCTAGCTAATATAAATAGATAGTCTACATTATTAGGGTTCATTTCTACCGCTTTTTTTATATTTTCAAATCCAGCTTCATAATCTTGCTGCTGTATGCCTTTTAATGATGCTAAAGCTGCATAATAATTGGCATTATTAGGGTCTTTATTAATTGCAAAAGTAATATTGCTTTCAGCTCTTTGTAAAAAATTACTTTTTTTATCAGCAGTGTCAGCACTTTCAGCTAAATTTGCATAAGATATTCCAAGTCCGTATCTTAAATATGGGCTGTTAGGAAGTATTTTTAATGCTTCAGAAAAGTATTTTGCTGAATAACCATATTGCTCTTTTACTAAGCTTCTTTCTGCTAATGTTCTGTATACTGCAGCTAATCTGTCCTGAGCATATATTTTTTGATTGATAATATCATTATATGTAGACGTGATGTCTAAAAGGGCTTTATCATCATCTGCATTTTTTCCTTTTTCGTATAAAGAATATGCTTTATTTAATTTAAATCTATTAGTAAATACTTGTTTGTCGCAAGATACAATAGATACTAAACAGATTATTAGTAATAAATATTTAATAATACTTTTCATTAATTTTTCCTTCTATTATATATAATATATACATTATAATAGAAAAAAGTAAAGGAGATTATTAATATAATAATATATAAATGATAAAAATATATCATTATAATTTATAAATATAGTATATTTGTATACTAAATGATGTTAATTGTACAGTTTTGATTTTATTTGCAGTTTTTTATAGGTTTCATAATTGTATAATATTAAATTTTGATATTTTAATTATTAACTGCATATTTTATTAAAAGTTTATTATTTCAAAAATATAATATCTGTTTTTATATCATTTTCGTCTATCTTAAATGTTTTTTGGAACATATTTTTATATTTATTTAATTGTGATTGATAGTGATCTAATTTTTCTTTACTATATGCTGATACTTTATAGTCTAAAATAAAATATTCACCTTTTTTATTTTTTGTGATTATATCGATCTTTCCTGTTTCTAATATTTCACCATCGAAATTTTGGAAAGTATGCTCTCTTGAAACTATTTTCTCATTATTTTCTAATATATTTTTTATATGTTCATTTTCAAATAATCTTTCAAATGCTAAAGTTAAGCTTTTCATTAATTGTTTTTTATTGTAATGTGAATTATTTTTTAACACACTTTTTTTAACTTTTTCTAAATATAAATCTTTTTCATCATTATATTTATCATAATCAAAATATTCCAACATTTTATGTATTATTGTACCTAAATCAGTATATGATATGAATGATATATTTTCATTATAGTATTCATTATCATTTTCATTTATTTCGCTTTCAAGTTCTGATATTTTATTGTCTAAAAGCTTCGATATTTCAATTATATGTTTTTTAGCATATTTATCATTATTTACATTTTTTGAAGGCATATGGTTTTCAATAGCCTTTACTGTGATTTCTTTTTTATTTTCTTTTATATCTTCTATTTTTTCTTTTATTTTATTTATATCTACTATATTGGCATCTATATTTTCTTTAGGCTCTATTGCTGTACCATAAGTATATGTATTAATAAAGTCATTTTTAATATTTTCATCATTTATTAAATCATCATTTTCTTCACTTATGGTATTAGGCATATAATCTTTAAATACACCATTGAAATATTGATTTATATATTCCCTATAGCTAGTTCCTCTTGAATATTCTCCTGATAATACCAAATTATTTGAGGCACGAGTTAAAGCTACATACATAAGTCTTCTTTTTTCTGATTGTTCGCTTGTTTTATTATATTCTTCATCAGATATTGAGCAATTTATAGTATGATAATCATTTCTATAATATACAGGAAGTTTTATAAATGGAGAATCTTCTATAAAATCAAAATTATTAAGTTTAGGACTATTATAATCTCCCATTCCTGCCACAAATACATTATCAAATTCCAATCCCTTAGATTTATGTATTGTCATTATTTTTACAGCTTCTACTGATAGTTTTGGTATTGATGAATAAGGTTCTTTAGTATTGGCATTTTGAATATTCAAAACAAAATCATAAGCATTGTTTCCTGTTTGATTTTCAAAATCACTAGCTAAAGTCTTTAATTTCTCTATATTTGAGTATGAAAGCTCTGCATCTTCCATAGTCATTAAATAATTATAAAAATTGGTATCATTACATATAGTTTCAATTATTTCAGAAGCATTTAACATTGATATTTTACTTTCTATTGAGTTTAAAAGCTCTTTTGCTTCTTTTAATTGATTATAATATGGCTTAGATTTTGCTATTTCTAATATTTTATTATGTTTATCTTCATCATATATTGCTTTAGGGAAATAATCATTTATATCATAGCCTAATTTTGATAAAGTAAATAGAAAATCAGATAAATTTCCTATATCTATATCAAAGAATTCGCTTCTAAGAAGTGTAGGTAATTTAGCATGATCTCTTAAAACTAAATATTCCAAAAATGTTTTTATAAGTACAATTTCTTGTCTTTCATAAAAACCATTTCCTCCGTCAATATAATACGGTATTTGTAAATATGATAATGCTTTTAAATATACATTTAATCTTTTAAAGTTTTGAAGCAGTATAACAACATTTTTATAATTATTATCGTAGTTTTTTTTGATGTATTTTGCTATTGCAAATGATTCTAATAATGTTCTGTATTCTATATTAAAATTAGGTTCAGTATTTTGACAATTTTTATTAAGAACTAATATTGATATTGCTTTATCTTTAGTTTTCTTATTAGGAGTTAAATTATCTTCATCTGTGTATTCTATTTCATCATCAGTAAATACTGTATTTTGAAATAAATCATTGAAAAACTCTATAAGCATAGAATTACTTCTATAATTATCCTTTAAATACTTAACATAATCATTAAATTGATGCTGAGAATTGATAAAATCTTTAAAATTCGCATTTCTAAATCTGTATATTGACTGTTTTCTATCTCCAACTACCATTAATTTTTTATCAGTTTTGATTTTTCTGTCTATATTTGATTTTCCAAATACTATTAAATTTATGAATGAAAATTGTAATGAGCTTGTATCCTGTGCTTCATCTAGTATTAAAGCGGATATATTATATCTTATTGATTTTGATATATTTTTATCTTCCAAAGCTTCTATTGCCTTGTACATTATATCTTCATGTGTATAAACACCTAATGATTTTTTTACTTCTTCAAAATGATTGTAGGCATCTCTTATAAAATTCACAACAGCAAGATAGTTTTCTCTATTTCTTTCTATATCAATAGAAAGAAATAATGTAGAATATAATGCTTTTAATTCTGTAATAGCATTTTTAAAAGACTCATTTTTATTTCCGCATCTATTAGGCTGATTTTCTACTTCACTAATGATATATTTTATTTTATCAAATTCATTTTCTTCTATATTTTTTATAGATTCTAAATTTGATAATTTAGCTATATAATTTGTTGTGTTTTCTACTAATACTTTAAAAGTTTTTATAGTATTATTTTCCGGGCCGTCATCATTTATGATAAAGTTATTTAATAAACAAATATTATTATATATTTTGCTGTATTCTTCTTTTATATTTAGTATTTCTAATGCTTTCTTTTCAAAATTTTCTATATTTGTTAGTCTAGGCTTTATTTTTAATAAGAAATTTAATATTGCACCAGCAAAATCATTTTTTGATTCTTCAGTGTATATTCTGTATATTGAACGAAGTTTTTCTGTGTAATCAACTTCTTTTAATGTATTTAATACTTCCTCTTTTAATGTTTCATAAATATCAGAATTATCTTCCAATATTTTGGCATTAGGCGGTATAGAAAGAAGCATAGCATTTTCCATTGCTATAGAATTGGCAAATGCATTTATTGTTGATATTTTGGCATTTGTAAGAATATCTCTATAAATATTTTGCCAATATTGTTTTTCTTTTATTGATTTATTATCTATTTCTTTTATTTTTGCTCTTACTTTTAATCTTATTCTAAGAAGCATTTCATTAGCAGCAGCTTTTGTAAAAGTTATAACTACTATATTTGATACTTTTTCACCTTTTTCTAGTAATTTTAAATATAACTCTATTATAGTACTTGTTTTTCCAGTACCAGCTGAGGCATTAACGAAGCATATACCATTATTAAAAAAGCAATTTATTATATCTTGTTGTTGTTTATTTAATTTAAAACTCATATAAATATGATAACATAAACACATAATAATTCAAATTAAAATGCTTGAAAAATATGGTATATATATTATTATAAACTTTCTAATTTTATTGATTTATGGAGAGTTTATGAATAAAAACAATATAGGATACATCTTTTTTGTTGCTTTTATCTTTTTATCTATTTATATAATGTACAAACTTTTAAGACCATTCGGTATGATTATATTTTTTGCGGTGGTTTTTTATGTTGTACTAAATCCATTATTTATAAAGGCTATGGGAAAAAGCTATAAGAAGAAAGATAAATTCTCTATGATTAAAAGAAATACTTTAGCTTTATTATTTTCTTTAACATCTTTAATTATATTTTTAGTTCCTACAAGTATATTAGCATATACTATTATAGTTCAGCTTATAGATATTTCTAATATAGGTATAAAATATTTTATGAATCTTGATGTTAATGAAGTTTTAAGTAATTCAAATATTAATAATTTTTTAAAAACGCTTCCAATAGATGTATCAATGGAAACTATATTAAAAAGAATTCAAGATTCTTCACTTTCAAATTTGACATTTTTTAGTTCATATTTAACTCAAAATGTTGCTAGCTTAGTAAAGAGTACAGGCGGATTTGTAAGTTCATTTATATTTATGATGTTTTCGCTTTTCTTTTTCTTTATAGACGGAGAGTATTTAATATCTCAAGTTAGAACATTAGTTCCTATAGATGGAAAATATTTAGATAGATTAATAAGACAAGTATCTGAGGGTATTAAAGGTATTGTTTTTGGAAATTTATTCACTGGTATATTTCAGGGTGTTTGTGCTTTTATAGTATATACAGTATTTGGAGTTGCTAATTCATTTACTTTTGCATTTCTTACAATAATAGCATCTTTCATGCCTATAATAGGTACTACAATAATATGGATTCCTCTTGGTGTACTATTTGTTATTAATGGTCATCTTATAAAAGCAATAATATTTGTTGTTTGTGCTTGGTTGTTTATAACTATACCGGATAATTTTGTACGTCCATTGCTTCTTGGAAATAGAATAGAACTTCACCCATTATTTATATTCTTTTCTATACTTGGAGGTGTTTTATTCTTCGGGCTTTCAGGAATATTGCTTGGCCCTTTAACTGTTATATTATTCTTCGAGATTATGAAGATATACAATGAAGAAAGATTATTAGAAGCTAAAAAAGAAAAAATGGCAAAAAGAAGAAGACAGTTTTAATAAGAGTTTAATTTTATGACAAAAATATTAATTATAGGAATGAATTATATTGGAGATACAATATTCATAACTCCTTTAATAAGAGCTTTAAAAAAACATTATAATGATTCTATTATTGATGTTGTAAATGGGGCAAGAGGAATTGATATATTAAAAGAAAATCCATATATAAATAATATTATAGTTAGAGATGATAAAGTAATGGACTATATAAAATTACAAAAATATGATATAGGCATTACAGCTACAACTGCATTTTATGGGGCATCACTTTTGTATAAAGCTAAGATACCAGAAAGGGTAGGTGTTAATAGTGAATGCAGAGGATTCTTACTTACTAAAAAAACTCCTTGGAAAAAACATAGCAGACATATAGTTGATACAATTCTTTCTATATTGAAACCTATGAATATAAAAGAAGATGGTATCAATACAGAAATATTTTTATCTGAAGAAGAAAATAATTTTGGTATTGATAAAATGAAAGATTATCAAAATGCTTTGCTTGTGCATGGAGGAGCTACCAGAATAAGCAAAAGATATGGAATAGATAATTTTTCAAAACTTATAGAAATGTTTTATAAAGAAAAAAAAGTTCCTATAATATTAATAGGGGCAAAAGATGATATTGATTTTGCTGATGAGATGAAAAATAGATTGAGAAATATAATAGCAGATGATTTTACTAATAAATTAAGCATCAGAGAATTGATATCTATTATAAAAAATTCTTATGCTTTAATTGGCGGTGACAGTGCTCCGCTTCATATAGCTAATGCATGCGGCATATATTCCATAGGCATATTTGGTGATACTTTGCCTTTGATCTATGGTGCCAGAGGAGAAAAAGCTATAAATATAGAAGCTAGGAAAAAATACTGCAATGCTTTGAAAAGTTTTCATTGCGAGTATATGAAAAGAGGCTGCAAAACTATAGATTGTTTGAAAAAATTATCTTATGAAGAAGTATTGCCTAATCTTTTAAATGTTTATAAAGATATTTGATATTATTTTGACAAAGTATTATATTTTTTATATAATTAAGTTATGAAAGAAATTAACAGACTTAATGATTTATTTGTACGATATCTAATCGGAAAAGAAGGCGATGAAGATATATTAGAAAATATTGTTAATGCAGTTTTAAATGATGCTGGTTTAGAATCTGTAAGTAATCTTGAAATTATTAATCCTTACAACTTACCTGAAAATGAAAATTTAAAAGAGTCTATACTTGATGTTAAAGCAAAAACTAAAGACGGCAAGAAAATACTTATTGAAATACAGTTAGTAGGAAATAACAATTTTATAAAAAGAATATTATATTACATAGCTAAAAATATAGCTTCAGAATTAAAAGAAAGTGATTTATATATTAATATAAGCCAAATGATTAGTATTAGTTTTATAAATTTTAATTTGGATATAGGAAGTGAAACTGATATAAAAAAAGAACATAAATGTTTAACATTTGCTGATATTAACAATCCCAGCCTTAGACTAGATGATTTTCAAATACATTTTATAGAAATTAAAAGATTTGCAGAAATATTACAAAATGCTAGTACTAATGACTATAATCAAAATAAACTTTTATCTTGGATTGATTTTTTTACAACAAAAAATTTAGAAAAAGATATTAATAAACTTATAGGAGGTAATGATATAATGCCTAAAGTTATAGATAAATATAAAAGATTTGTAGCCGATGAAAAAGAAATGTCTGCCTATAATGAAAGAGATACTTTTCTTTACGGACAGGCTGCTATGCTTCAGTATGAGAGAGAAGCAGGAAAAAAAGAAGGTATGGAGATAGGATTTCAGCAAGGTATAGAGAAAACCAAAATATCTATGGCTATAAACATGAAGAGAGATAATGTAGATTTGAATATAATATCAAAATATACAGGATTAAGTATAGAAGAAATAAAAAAATTATGAGCATATTTTAAGTTTACTTAAAATATGCTAAAAGCGAATAATTTTTTTATAAATACAAAAAAGAAATAAAAAAATTATGAGCATATTTTAAGTTTACTTAAAATATGCTAAAAGCGAATAATTTTTTTATAAATACAAAAAGAAATAAAAAAATTATAAAAATATATAAATTTGAAGGACTATTTATTATATGTTTAATTTAATAGACTTAAATAATTATAACAGAAAGGAACATTATGAAGCTTATATGTTTAATGTACCTTGCACATATAGTATAACAGTTCAGTTGAATATCACTAATTTTTATAAATCAGTTAAGAGTAAAAATATTAAATTCTATGCTTCAGTTATATATTTAATATCAAAAGTTGTTAATCGTTATAAAGAGTTTAAAATGTCATTAAATGATAATAAAGAGCTTGGTTATTATGATATAGTTTATCCAAGTTATACAATATTTCATGATGATACTAAGACTTTTTCATCTATTTATACGGAATATGATGAAAATTTTGATACATTTTATAAAAATTATATTTCAGATATAGAAACTTACGGAAATAATAAATCATTTTTAGCTAAGCCTTGTAATATTAAGAATATATTTAATATTTCATCGCTTCCACTATCTACATTTACAGGTTTTAATCTAAATTTACAAAATGGCTTCGATTATTTAGCACCAATATTTACAATGGGAAAGTATTATACAGATGATAAAAATAATATTGTTCTTCCATTAGCTTTACAAATTCATCATAGTGTATGCGATGGTTATTATGCTTCTGTGTTTTTTAATGATTTGCAGGAAGAATTTAACAATTTTTAATTATAATTT
>NZ_JAWLQI010000008.1:0-66948 GCF_036997785.1 Brachyspira pulli | reverse complement strand
ATTATCTAAAATAATTAATCATATAATATTGATATTTTACTGATGTTATGTTAATATATTATGTAAACTATATTATGATAATAAGATTATGATAACTAACGCGGAAAATAATATAAAAGATAATTACTTAAAAGAAAATTTAATAGCATATATTGGTAATAAAAGAAGACTTCTTCCATTTATAGAAAGAACTATTTCTAGTATTTTAGAAGAAGATAATAGTATTAATACAGCAATTGACTTATTTGCAGGAAGCGGCAGTGTGTCAAGACTTTTAAAAACTATGAATTTAGAAGTTTATTCCAATGACTGGGAATATTATTCGTATGTTTTAAACTATGCTCACCTTACAATTAATATTGAAGATTTAGATAATATGTTTCTCCATACTGGAGGGGTGGAAAATACTATAGACATGATTAATAATATTGATTTTATTAATGATGAAGATAGATATATATCAAAATACTATGCTCCTTTAGATGATGATAATCCTGATTTATTGAATGAAAGACTTTTTTATACTCAATATAATGCTTCAAGAATAGATATAATAAGACATAATATAGAGGAGCTTTACAAAAATAAAGTTATAAATCAAAAAGAGTATTATTATTTGATAGCTTCTATCATATATGAGTCAGCAACACATACAAATACATCTGGTGTTTTTAAAGCTTTTCATGCTGGTTTTGGTGGGAGAAATAAAGATGCTTTAAATAGAATATTATCTCATATATCATTAAAGCAGATTCCTTTATTTCAAGGCAGGAAATGCCATGCAAGTATGTTAGATGCTAATGAATTTGTTAAGCAAAATAAGAATAAGCATTTTGATTTAGTATATTTAGACCCGCCTTATAATCAGCATCAATATGGAAGTAATTATCATTTATTAAATACAATAGCTTTATGGGATAAGCCTGCTATTAATAAGGATATTTATATTGATGGAAAGAAAACTAATAAAGGCGGAATTAGAAAGGATTGGGTAAAAACTAAATCATTATATTGTTATAAAAAAACAGCAAAAGACGCTTTAATGAATTTGATAAATAATATAGATGCTAATCATATTGTTATGAGTTATTCCACTGACGGCATAATAGAATATGATGATTTAATTTCTATGCTTGAAAGTGTAGGGAAGTTAGATATCGTTACTTCTGAGTATACTAAGTATAGAGGAGCTAAAAGGTCTGTTGTTAATAAAACTAAAAATGTTGAATATTTATTTGTTGTTAACACTAAAAAGAAAAAATCTCATTCAAATAATATAAATAATAATTTAAAATATATAGAAAATATAAGATTAAAATTAGAAAGTCCTTTAGATTGTTCTAAGGATAGTATTGTATTCGATTATGATAGAAATGATATTCTAGTATTAGATTTACAATATTCTACTCATATAATAAATAAAGAAGAAATATGCAGAAAACTTCAGAATAAAAGTTTAGAATATATAAAAATGTTTTCTTTATTTTTGGATAGATATATAAAAGAAGATAATATTAGTGCTTTACAAATATATGCCTATCATTTTAATGCTGCTATATTGGCTAATAATGTAAAGCTTATAAAATATTTTGGAGAGTATATATTAAAAGTTTATACTAGATTATGTTCTAAAAAATCTAATGAGTATTTAGTTGATATAACGAATAATATTTTAGATATTATGTCATATTGTCAAAATACTGAAATAGCCATAATTGATAAGATAAGAAAAAGGATAATATATAATATAACACATTCTAATATACCTGAAAATAACAAAAATAAATTGCTGGTAAGACTTGAAAAATAATTAAAACATATTATATTATTATCCGTTGAATAAATAAATATAAAATTCATTATAAATTGAAAAGTAAAATATGTATAATATAGTAATTAAGATTTTATTTATATTTTGCTGCTTAAATGCAGTGATGTTATATTCTCAAAATAATTCAGATGTAGAATTAGCTTTAAAATCTATTAATGAAATAAGAGAAAATGAAGGTTTGTATCCTTTAGAAATAAGTGAAGAATTAAATAATATAGCTAATATTAGATCAAAAGAGCTTGCTATCAGTTTTTCTCATATAAGACCAAATAATACAAAATATGATGAACTTCTTTATGAAAATAGGATAAGAGTATTTTCATCAGATGAGAATATTGCTTATAGATTCAAAAATGCAGAAACGGTTATAAGTTATTGGATGAATTCAAATCAGTACAAACTGAATATCGTAAGTGATAAATTTACGCATGTTGGTATATCACATTATGCTGTTAATGGTGAAGATTTTTGGGTCATTATATTTGCTCAGCTAAGAAGATTGAATTAATTTATTTTAATTATTTTTTAAATAGTTATTTATTGAAAGATTATAGCTATCTATTATAAGTATATTGTCTTTAATATTTTCTGTTATTAAATCATTAATATTATTTGTTCTTATTATTATAGCTAATTCTGAGCTTTTATTTTTCATAGCATTAGAAACGGAATTTATAGTTTCATTAATAGATTGGTTTTGTTCTTGTATTTTTATTAATACATGTTTATCTTTGTATTTTTGTTTTAAAATAGCATCTATAGCCTTATTTCTTTGTACTATATTACAATCAATTTGATTTAATATGTTTTTCTCATAATCTGTTTTATTATCATAAGATTCTTTTCCTAAAGTTAACAGTTTTGAGTCTGTTTTTATAGGATTTTTTAATCGTTTTTCAGCTAATTCTACAGCATTTTTATTAATATCTATTCCTATATATTTTCTGTTCAGTAATTTTGCTGCTACCAGAGTTGTTCCGCTTCCCATAAATGGGTCTATTACTATATCATTTATATTTGTGGATAGTAATATGATTTTTTCTAATAACAGAATAGGTTTTTGTGTTGGGTATCCTACTCTTTCTTTAGCTTTAGGGTTTAGATATGGTATTTCCCATACATCTGATAAAGGTACTCCATTTTTTTCTTTTGATGAAACTAAATTTCCATCATCATTATATTGGTATACTGTTTTATTTTTATCATTTCTAATTCGATTTTGAAGTATCTGATCCAAATTAGTTGTTAATGAATAATCTGTTAAAATTTTATTGAATGTAAAATTTTCTGTTTTTGAATAGAAATATATATTTTGATGAGAATTTAATAATCCTTTTTTTGAATTTGACCATCTTTTATATGTCCAAATAATTTCACTTCTAAAATTATTTTTTCCAAAAACATTGTCAAGAAGAATTCTTAAATGATGCGAGGCTGAAGTATCGCAATGTAAAAAAATACTTCCTGTTTTTTTTAATATTCTTTTTATTTCTAATAATCTTTTTTCAATATATTTTAAATACTCATCTAATGAATTCCATTTATCATTAAATTCAAAATAATCTCCGTCTTTATTATATAAGCTTTGATTTTTCTGAGTAAAGAAAGGCGGATCTAAATATACCATATCAGCATATTCACCTTCAAATTTACTTAATGCATTTAAACAATCATCATTTATTAACATTATTTTTCCTTATGATTGTTTATAGGCTATATCTTTGAGTATTTGCAGTAAATTAACACCGGTTGTTTTATGAATATGTATCCAAGCTTCATTTCCGAAATAATATTCTCCGACTATACCATCATAAAGAGTCTTTATAGTTTCTTGTATTTTTCTTGATTGTTTTCTGTTTGGATAATAAAACATTAATCTTATAGGTGTATAACCATAGCTTTTTATTACCTTTATTCTAGTATGTTCTTTAATTATATGATCTCCATCGGTTGTTGCATCACGCCATTTTATTTCATAAGCTTTATTGTCTATTAAACAGTCTATTTCAAAACGTTTAGGTTTGCTTTCTAAATTATTCTTAACTTTGTATTTTTCTTTTACATTATTATATTTATATTTAAAGCATAAAATTGCAGCATCTTGTAAAAAATTTCCAGCATAATTATATAGAAATCTGCCTTTATTTTGGTATTTATCTATTAATTCTCCTTCTTCATCAGAAATACCAAGTACTTTGTATATTAAAGTATGATCTAAATTATCATTTTTTATTTCTTCATTTCTTTCTTTTATTTTTTTATGTAATTCTTCTCTATAATGAAAGGCTAATTCATTAATTTTATTTACAATATCATTATGCATAATTATAAGTTCCAAATAATATAATTAATTAAAATAATATTATATTAGTTTAATATAGTGTCAAGTATTTTCTTTCTAAGCAATTCTATATTGATATTGTTTCTAGCACTTATAAACATTGAATCATCATAGGAAGTGGATATTTTATTTTTTTGTATTTCATCTATATCATCAACTTTATTAAATACAACAATACGTTTTATATGTGAGGCATCTATTTCTTTTATAATGCTTTCAACTTGAAGCATTTTTTCTTCTATATTTTCATCGCTTGAATCAACCAAATGAAGAAGTAAATCAGCTTCAACAACTTCTGATAGGGTAGATTTAAATGAAGCAACCAAAGTATGAGGAAGCCTGTCTATAAAACCAACAGTATCGCTTATTATAACTTCTACAGGAGTATCATCGCTTATATATAATTTTCTTGTATGAGTATCTAAAGTGGCAAATAATTTATCTTCTACATAAACACTTTCTTTACAAAGCAGATTAAATAATGTACTTTTACCGGCATTCGTATAACCTACTATTGCTATTCTGAATGTATTTCCTCTGCCTTTTCTTCCAGTGCTTGCTGATTTTTCCACCCTGCTTAATTGTGATTTTAATTTATGTATTCTTTCTCTTGCACGTCTTCTATCATATTCCAATTGCTTTTCACCGGCACCGCCTCTTAAACCGATACCGCCTTTTATTTGGCTTAAATTAGTTCTTTTACCTTTTAATCTAGGATATTCAAATTCCAAGAATGCCAATTCTACCTGCATTTTAGCGGTCATAGTTTTTGCACGCATAGCAAATATTTCTAATATTATCTCAGTTCTTGTTAATGCTGTTATATTGGAACCTTCTTCTATAGCATTAACCTGTGAACCGCTTAATTCATTATCAAATATAAAATATTCTACGCCGTCGGTTAAAGCACTTTCTTTTAAACTCTCTAATTTACCAGTACCTATATAAGTACCAGCAGCTATTTTTTGCTGTATAAAAGAGTATCTATTAACCACTTCATAACCAGCAGTGTCGCATAACATAGAAAGCTCATTAAGTATATTATTTATATTTATTTTACTGTTTCTATACTGTTTACTGTCTGCTACAAATATTATATATGCTTTTTTTGGGTTGTTTAATTCTTCATTCATAAAAAATCGTTACCTAATTACTAATGAATTATAAAGTTCTATTGTTTTATCAGATAAATATTGCTTTTTGCTCAATACAAACTGTATAGACTCTAACACAACATCTAAGAATGCCCCGTCAAAATCTATGAATATTTTTTCTCTAATCCTATCAGCAGCTTCAAGTTTGCGTGTAGGTTCAAGATAATCAGATGCATATATTATTTTTTCAAGCATAGTCATATTTCCATGTCCTACAGTATGACTTTCTATAGCATCTATAATTTCTTTATCTCTTATATTAAACTCTTCTTCTGTTATTATAGCACTTACTCTGGCATGTAATAAAGCTCCTGTTATATAATTAGGATATTCCATTTTATCGTTTTCAAGTATTATTTTACGCATTTCATCATCTTTATATCTTTTTCCTAAATCATGACATAATGCGGCAAGTGAAGCCTTATTTGTATCTACATTATATTTTTCAGCTATCTCAATAGAAAGCTCTCTAGTTGAAAGTATATGTTTTTCTCTAAATGGTAAATATTTTTCTATATAATTTTTTATTTCTAATTCTTGATTAGTAAATTCTTTCATTATTGCACTCTAATTATTAATTATTTTTATTGGATTATTTTATTATACTGAAATTATTTTGTCAATTTATTTTGCTTAAGTTTTTATTGTATATGAATTATAAAAATAGGTTTTAATTTTTTAGTAATTTTTCTCAATTTGTATTATTTTTCACTTGACAAAAACTATTATTTAGTGTATTGTTAGAGTATACGAACATTAGTAAAAGGAGTTATAAATGAGTTTAATAAATAAAAAACTTATAGATTTTAAAGTAGAAGCTTATCAAGATGGAGAATTTAAAACAGTTGAAACTAAAGATGTTTTAGGAAAATGGAGTGTATTCTTCTTTTATCCAGCAGACTTTACATTTGTATGTCCTACAGAATTAGCTGATTTAGGAACAGTATATGATGAATTAAAGAAAATTAATTGTGAAGTATATTCAGTTTCTGAAGATACACATTTTGTACACAAAGCTTGGGCAGATGCTACACCAACTATTAAAAATCTTAAATATACAATGCTAGGAGACCCAACAGGTATATTAGCTAGATTCTTTGAAGTATATGTAGAAGAAGAAGGTAAAGCATTACGCGGTAGCTTTATTGTAAACCCAGAAGGTCAAATCAAAGCTTATGAAGTACATGACATGGGAATAGGTAGAGATGCTAATGAATTATTACGTAAAGTTCAAGCTGCTCAATATGTTGCTGAACATGGAGGAGAAGTTTGTCCTGCTAAATGGAAACCAGGTGCTAGCACTTTGAAACCAGGAATTGATTTAGTTGGTAAACTATAATTATTGTAAATATACCATAAATGAAAAGGGCATATAATTAATTTTATATGTCCTTTTTTATTATAACTTTAATCAGTTAATAATTTTTCTATATTTTTAAATCCTTTAGTTTTAGCATAATATAAGGCATCATTACCGTTATTATCTTTTATATTTTTATCGGCACCATGCTTTAAAAGTAATTTCACTATTTCAACATAATTTTTACTATCATTACCTAATATTACAACTTCAAGCAAGGCTGTCCAAGATAATTTATTTATATGATTAACATTTATATCAGTATTTTCAAGTAAAAATCTAACAGTTTCTAAATGTCCTTTTTCGCATGCTGGTATTAAGGCATTTCCTCCATAAATATTAAGAACATTTATAGTATCAGCTTTTTTATATAATAATTTTAATATATCAAGCAAACCTCTGGCGCCTGCATATAAAAAAGGAGAGTTTAAATTTTCATCTTGTATATTAACATCGGCATTATTTTTTACTAAAAGCTTCACCATATTTATATCATTTTTATAAACGGCTATCATTAAAGCAGTTCTTTTTCTATTGTCTTGAATATTTATATCAATGCCATTTTTTATATATTTAGATACTGCATTAATATCACCTCTGTGTACAGCATTAAAAAAATCTGTATTTCCAAAAAGGTTTACTGATATAAATAATATTATAATTGCAGAATAATTTATAATTTTTATCATCGTTTTTTCCTATTTATTTTATTATTATTATATACTAAAAATTTTTAAGTTTGTCAATTTTTTAGTCAACTTTTTCCCGCCGCAAAAAGTTGCAAAAAGTGCAAGGATAGAATTAGTACTAAATCATACTAAAATTGTTTTACATGTAAGATAGATTATTAATTTAAGCTAAAATATAGTCCTTTTGCTTCTTTGTGGCAATACCACAGGCACTCCCTACGGTCGCAAAAGAAGTGGGGTTTGGGGCAAAGCCCCAAATATAAAACCAAAACATAAATTTATTTTTGACAAAGTATATTTGTTTAGGTATATATAAATAAGCTGATAATCAACTTTATGTCAATCATCAGCTTTTATTTTTATTTTAATATTTATCTATTATTATAAAGCAGCATTTAAAGAATCAATATCAAATACAGGTAATGCTTCAATATCAGGAGTAATTTTTTTACTCATACCAATCAATACTTTTCCAGGACCGCATTCAAATACTTTAGTAATGCCTAGCTTTTGCATATTGATCATACTGTCATACCATCTAACAGTAGAGAACATTTGTTTATATAAATTTTCTTTAATAGAGTCAAATTCATGAACTTCAGCTGTAACATTTGATAAAACTTTATTTTCATTATTATGGAATTCTATTTTTTCTAAGAATTCTTTTAAACTGTCAGCAGCAGGTTTCATAAATGGTGAATGGAAAGCACCGGATACTTTTAAAGGAAGTACTCTTTTAGCACCAGCTTCCTGAAGTTTTGGAGTAACTGCTTCAATAGCACTTAATAAACCAGATATAACTATTTGATCTTTTAAGTTATAATTAGCAGCAACAACTTCTTTATTTTCAGGCATACATTTTGCTACATCATCATAAGTTAATCCTAATACAGCAGCCATACCATAAGGAGCATCAGCACCAGCTTTAGCCATTAATAAACCTCTTGTTCTAGCGATTTTTACTGCATCTTCAAATGATATATAACCAGCAGCTGAAAGAGCAGTGATTTCTCCTAAACTATGTCCTGCAAATAAATTTCCTTTTACACCTTTAGATTTTAAAGCTTCATAAGCAGCCATACCAACTGTAACTAAAGCAGGCTGAGTATTTTCAGTCTTTTTAAGGTCTTCTTCAGTTCCTTCAAAACATAATGCTTTAATATCTACATCATCTAAAATATTAGCAGCCTTATCGAATATTGCTTTAGATTCAGCAATATTATCATATAAAGATTTTCCCATACCTACGCTTTGAGAACCTTGACCAGGAAATAGAAAAGCTATATTAGACATATTTATTCTCCTTTTAATATATTTTTTTATTAACATAATTGTTTTATAAAATATTAACAAAAAACTGCACTTTTATCAAGATATTAATTTGATTTTGATGATTCTTATATTAGTTATATTATTTTAATTAAAGTTACAACATTCTAATCTGTAAACAACAATTTATATTTCTACAATTGACATTTTATATTAAATTGATTATCTTTAAATGATAAACAATTAAAATGTTCGGAGTATTGGTATGAATATGAGTGATGAGAAAAAATCCAAATATATGATAATTGAAGGTATTGTTTCTGTTATCGTTAACATAGTATTATTTGTTTTTAAATATGCAGTAGGCGTTTTGACCGGATCTCTTTCTATTATGGCAGATGCATGGCATTCATTGAGCGACTGTATAAGCAGTGTTATTGTTATTATAGGCGGAATATTTTCTAAAAGGCCGCCTGATGAAGAACATCCATTCGGACATGGAAGAATAGAGCTTATAACAAGTTTTATAGTTGGAATAATGCTTGTATTTATAGGTTATAGTTTCTTTTCTGAAGCTATAAAAAATATTATGAATAAAAAAACAGCTTCATTTACAATGATGGCTATAATTGCTATGGTAGTTTCTATACTTATAAAAGAATTGTTGGCTCAATATTCTTTTTGGGGATATAGAAAATCAGGCTCTAAATCATTATATGCTGATGCTTGGCACCATAGAAGCGACAGTATTACATCTATAATTATATTAGTTGGTATTGTATTCGGTAAAAGTTTCTGGTGGATAGATAGTGTTTTAAGTATATTAGTTTCACTTGTAATATTTTATGCTGCTTATGATGTTATTAGATCAAGTGTAAAACCATTAATAGGTGAAAGTCCTTCAGATGATATCATAAAAGAAATAAATAATATTGCTAATGAACTTAATATAAACAGTGATTCTACTAATTTGCACCATTTTCATATACATACTTATGGGGCACATACAGAAATTACTTTCCATATGCGTTTTCCTCAAGATATGACTGTACTTGAAGCACATAAGAATGCTAGTACTTTTGAAAATGCTATTAGAGAAAAATTAAATATAGAGCCTACTATACATATAGAGGCATATAAGTAAAATATTATTAAATAAATATATTTAACATGTTTTAATATAAAAAATGTATCACATGTTAAATATATTTACCATTATTTATAGTTAATTTTATTTTTTTAATATGTAGATAAGTTAAAAAAATAATATACTAACTAAATATTTATATTGTTATTAATGCTTTTACTTAATTATAGACTATAATTTTAAGTGTTATTGTATATTAAAAATATTATTAATACATTGCATTATTTTGTTCTGAATATCATGAGAATCTGATATGTATTCATTGTATTCTTCTGTTATATTATTTATATATCTTTTTATTTCATCAATGTTTAAATTAATATTTTCTTTCTTTTTTTCTATACCTTTATCATTTTCCAAATCTTTATAATCTAGTTTAGCCCTATATGTATAAACAAGTTTTTCTAAATATGAAGTATCCAATATGTATTTATTATTAATATGTACTAATTCTTTTTTATATTTTTGACATTCATTTAAAACTTCTTCACATGTATTTCTGTAATTTTCAAATATATTATCTATTTTATTTTTTATAGTTCTATATTTTTCATTTCCATTATTAGTATTTAATATTTTTAAGAATTCATTAAAAGACATTCCATATTTAAAATTATAAAAATAATAATTATTCGTCTCTAAATTTTTTGATGTATAAGGAGTCATTCCTAAAATTTTTATATTTAATGTTTCAAATCTTTTATATAAGTCATCACAAAATTTTTTTATATCATCTTCACCCTTTTCATCAGCTCTATTACAAATTACATATATATTTATATTCTTTTTTATTTTTATTACTTCATTAATAAAGTATACACCTTTGTCAGCAATATCACCATCATCTATATTAATCACAAATATAAGATTATTAGTGTTAGAAATATATTCAATAGCTGTTTCTCTGTCTTCTTTTGTTCCTTTAGCTGGATCATACCCAGGAGTGTCTATGAAACATATATTTTTAACCTCTTTTTTTAATTTATCATTAATATAAAAATGTTTTATTATATTTTTTGGATTTAATTGATTATTATAGTCTTCTTCACTGTTATTTTTTACAGATATTTTATCAAATATTTCTTTATCAATTTTTACTTTTTTATTATTTAATGTTAAGCATTCTATAAATGCTTCATCGCTGTCTATTATATATGACGGTATAGATGTCATAGGAAGATCCCCAGTAGGAAGTGTGGTATCATTATTATTATCAAATAAAGTATTGATAAAAGATGATTTTCCAGCACTGAAGCCTCCTCCTACAGATACAATATTTTTTTGATATACATGAATATTTTTTTCTATTTCTTCTAGTTCATAATATATTTTATTAAGTTCATAAAGCATCATAAATAAAAATTTAGAAGTTTTTTGATATGAATCTATAGATATTATTTTTTTGTACTCTTCTAAATTTTTGTTGTTTTCATTTTCAGCATTTATAATATTTAATACTGAGTTCAATAAGTTTTCTACATATTGAATATGTTTATCTTTTTTTCTTATTTTTTCATTACTTTCATCTATAGTTTCATTTAAATCATTTATTTCTGATTTTTGTTTTTCTATAGATTCTGTTAAATGTTTTATTTCTGTTTTTTGTTTATCCAATCTATTATTATTTTTTTCTATCTGTCTTTTAGAAAAGTTTATATCTCTATTAAGAAATTCGATTTCTTCTTTCTGAGATTCTACTTTTTCATTAGCATTATTTAATTCTTCTTTTAGAGTTGATATATTTTTTTCTTTTATTAAAATATCATTAATTTTATCATCCACATCACATCTTAATATATTAATATCATCATCTTTTTTGTTGATTTCTTCATTTAAGTGAATAATTTTATAATTTTTTAGAATAATATTTTCTTCTGTTATTTTTAATATATCCTGCAATTTCGTAGCTTTATCATATTTTTCACTGCTGTCATTATTTAAAAGTGAATTCAAATGAGATAAATTTTTACATAAAGCTTTATTTATTCTTTTATTCTGTGATAGTATAATGTATACTATCACAGCTATTAGAATAAAAATACTTCCTGATAATATATAAAGATAAAGTATATTATTCATATTTTTACCCAATTAATAATTTTATAATATTAAATCTATTTCCCCTTTTATTTTATTCCATTTATATTTAGACTGTTTTTGATTTTCAAGCTCAAATTTTCTATTTTTTAGAATACTTTTTCTAGTATCTAATATTTCAGTATCAAAACTTATTTTCAGCAAATCTCTATTTAAAGCAGATATATTATCTTCCACAAGTAGATTGTAAAATTCTCTTTCTAATACTTTTATATATTCCTGAATTTCATTTACAAAACTTTCTGCTTCGTTATCTTTAAGTATACCTTTATTGGTAAATGGGATATCATTTTTATATTGTTTTATTTTTGAGCGATATTCATTTGTAATTGATTCTACAATATTAGATATATCTATCTCCTCAATTGTTTCATCATATTTAGTAAAAATAGGTGTTATTTTTGAAACCAAATTTTTATTTAGAGCTTGATATATTTCCATTAAAAATACTTCAAGCTGTCTGTTAAAATTATTTATATAATCATCTATAATAGCAAGAACTTCATTAGTATGAACTGTAGGATGTTTTTCAATCCATTCTTTTTTAAAAATTATCCATTCTCTTTTTGATTTTTTTTCTTCTTCGATATCCTGTGCATCTTTTGCTCCTGATTTTACTTTGGTATAAAACTTATCTAAATGCCTTTGTGCAGAATTAACTGATTCACGATACCATTCATCTATTGCTTTTTTAGCGTAAGGCTGTATATTTTTTGCTATATTAGTATAATTATTTTCTAATATTTCCAATTTAGCAACTTCTTTTTCTATTTTCATATTTTCTATATTTGATATTCTTCTTTGTGCATATTCCATTAATTTATATTGTATTTCTTCTGCATTTTCTTCGTATACATCTTCTATTTTTTCTAATTTTTCCTCGAATATTTGATCTTTTTTTTCTGCTATAGAATATAACACATTTTCTATATTTTCAATATTTGATAATAATTTTAAATATCGCATACTGCTTTCTTTTGAATCAAAATAAAGAGGGTAAGCCTCTTTCAAGTTATGAAATACTTGTTGTTCTGTTCCATCTAATTTTTCTAAATTATCATAATTTTTCATAATTATATTTGATATACTTGATGAATAGAGTACTCTTGATTTAAGATTTTTCTTTAAATCTCCAAAAATATTACCGTATCCCAAATCTTTTATATTATCTTCCAAGTAAGGATAAAAATCATTCAGTATGTTATCCAAAGCATCTTTTAAATCTCCTTTAGATTTGTCTATTACACTTTTACTGTTTAAAGAAGAATCTATCTTACTTAGGATGATGTATATTTCTCTTAATCCTTCTTTTTTTACTATTTTATTTATAACTTCTTTATCCGATTCTGTGAAAGCTTTAGTAGATCTTGTTAGTATAAATACAGCCTCACATTTTTTTAATAGTTCTGCTGTTTTTTTGTTTCTAGATTCTATAGGGTCATTAAATCCCGGAGTATCTATGATATTAATTTTTTTTAATTTTTCTGCATTCAGATATAAATTCATACTTTTAACGAAAGGAGTATATTCACCATTAGCACCTACATATTTTTTTAATTCACTTGATACTTCTTCTATATTATTAAAATCAATTCTTTCTTTACCTTTTGATAATATTTTATTAAAAATTTGATTTTTGTTATCTTTTATTTTGTTCATTTCATTGTAGTTTTCATATCCTGATGCTAAATGTTCATTTTCTTTTTTTAATTCTTCAAAACATTCTTTTTTAATTTTTTCTTTATCAATATTATTATTTACTTCATTATTATTTTTTCTTTCTCCCAAAACCATATTTATGAAAGAGCCTGTTAAACTTTCATTAGAATTAATGGCTCTTTCTTTTTCTTTGATTTTTTCTTCTACTTTTTTATTTAGAATATTTTCAAAATCATCATGTACTTTTTTATATGTCTTAATATCTTCTTCTGTTACAAAATCTATTTCAATATAATTTTGTTCTGAATATTTCATATATGTTAAGGCTGCTGTCATAGGAGTAACTGATTTAGGTAAAATATTTTTTCCTTCAAATAATAATGAGTTTAAAAGGGATGATTTTCCTGCTTTCATAACTCCTATTATCCCTAAATTTAAAGCTCTGTCCATATTTATCTGATTGTTAATATCTTCCTCTATGGTTTTTTCACTTGCGAATTTGTAATTATTACATAAATTTTTTATAGTAATACAAAATTCTTCATCATCAGCATGATTATCATATAGAGTATCTATATTCTTTTTTATATTTAATATTTTTTCTTTTATTTCATTTATACGTTCATTACTAATCATTTTTATATCCTTAAAAATTATTCATATAGGCAAGATGAAATCTCATCAATTTTATATATATTGCTTTGAAGTTTTGATATTATTTTATCTATATTTCCATTTTTATTTATTTGCTTTTCTACTTCTTCTATTTCTTCTTTTTTTCTTCTTAATTCTTCATCGAATGAAGATGATAAATTTTCTATACTAACTTTATTATTTTCTTTAATAATTTTTGTAATTTCTATTTTTAATTCTCTTTTTATACGAGTTAAATCATCTATAATTTTTTCTTTAACATTTTCTTTATAATTTTTTTCCTGAATAATGCCAAAGCATAGATTAAGTATTTCTGGTAAAAATACTATTAATATTTCTATTAATGGATTTACAACATTAGTTAAAATAGCTAATGTTGATGTTATTAATTTATATTTATTTTTAGTATCATCATCAGCTACTATTTTAGGAATTTTGATGTTATCTTTATATTTATCAAGATTCATTTCTATTTTTTTTATAAAATTAGGAATATTATAATTTGCTAAAACTTCGTCTAGACTTTTTATGTCTTTTGAAATTTCAGCCCCTATATCTAAATTAATATTATTTAACACATCATTTGTTTTTTCTATAAGAATAGGCTGAATTATATTTGATAATTCTTTTTGCAGTTTTATAGAATTTCCTTCAAGAGCCAAATTAACAATATAATCTATATTATTATCTAATTCCTTGCTGATCTCTTTTAGTATTTTGTTTACCTCATTTTCATAACTTTTATTTTTTTCATCTTCTATTAGTTCAGCTTTTTTACGTTCTATTTTATTAATTGCTTCTTCTAATTCTCTTATAACATATTCATTTGATTTTTTATCCTTTTTTAAAGCTGAAATTTTTATGTTTATAGAAGATTTTAAATCATATATAGTATCTTTTATAGGCTCTAAATAAATATTGCTAAATATATTTTCTATATTTAATTTATTAATAAAAGAATCAAATATATTAATATCTTTTATGCTGATAGTTTCTATATTTTTATTTATTGAAATAGATTTTAAAGTTTTTTTCATTTTATCTTTTGTAAGTTCAATATCTTCTTTACCATAAAATTCTGTTTTTGTAATAAAAATAGAAAAATCTTTATTAAAGTTTATTATGTTTTTTATTTGAGTAATTAATGATTTAGTAATTTCTCCTTCTTCCATTGAAGAAAGAACTATATAATAAATTCCTTTATTCAAATAACTTATTATAGATTTATTATGATTTTCTGAAGGTGAGTCAAAACCAGGCATATCTACCAATATTATAGGAGATATTTTTTTTAAATTTTCACTATTAATATATCTTTTTATATAAGAATAATTTTTGACATTTTCTTTACTTAAATCATATATTTCTATCTCATTTCCGTTTTTATCAACAGCTATATTATATTCTTTTTCGCTGTAATATAATTCTGTAGCAACAGCTGTTTCTGGCAATTCATTAGTTTTTAATATATCTTTGCCAATAAAGTGGTTCAAAAGTGTACTTTTACCAGCACTGAAATCTCCTACTATTGGTATTAAGAATTTTGTATTATTTATTATATTTATAAAAAATGATATATTTTTATAATCTATATCCGAATCTTTAGAAATTGATTCTAATTGCTCTAATATATCAATAAATTTTTTCTGATTATTTATCATATAAAGCCTCTTTATTTTTATAATAATATATAAAATTATATCATGTATGTATTGTTTTTACAATATATTGTTTTATAATAATTGGTATAAAAAAATAATATATGTTGTATTTTTGTTGTAATTATTTTATAGTAATGAAAAATGATTTAAATTTATTATTCTTTTGTTATAATAGAAGTAACATAATTTTTTTGGTGTAAAAGATGATTTTAGATTTAAATAAGACATATATAAAAGTATTAAAAAAACAAAATATTTTGATATTAGGTGCTACAGTTAGAAGCGGAGTAAGTATAGCAAATGTTTTATATGACATCAATACTAATATGGATGTTAATATAAAATATGCTTTAAGTGACAGTAAAACAGAGGAAGAACTCCAAGAAAGTATACAAGCATTAAAAGATAAAGATGCTAAACTTTTTTTTGGTAATCAGGAATTATCTATTTTAGATGATATTACACTTATTATAATATCTCCGGGTGTTCCTCAAAGCATACCATTAGTAGTTGAAGCAAAAAGGAGAGGCATAAAAATTATAGGCGAAATTGAATTTGCTTATAATTTATTGCCTAATAGAAACTATATTGCAGTAACTGGTACAGATGGAAAAACAACAACAGTTACACTTATTCATAAAATAATAAGTTCATATAAAAAAGCAAAACTTGTAGGTAATGTTGGAAATACTTTTTCTAAAGAAATAGAAAGCATAGAGGAAGATGAGGATATAGTATTAGAGTTATCTAGTTTTCAATTAGAAACCCTTGAGAAATTTCATGCTCATATAGCAGCAATACTTAATATAGCAGAGGATCATCTTGACAGATATGCAAATATAGATGAATATTTTAATGCTAAAAAGAATATAAGTATTAATCAGAATAAAAATGATTTTCTTATATTAAATTATGATAATATATATACAAATATTTATTATAATGAACTTAATAACAATTGCAAAATGAAGCTTTTGACATTCTCTTTAAAAAGTAAATTTGCTACTGTATATTATAATGAAGAAGATGAATATATATATTATGAAAATGAAAAATTATTTTCTATAAAAGACAGAAAAGTAATAGGTAAACATAATGTAGCAAATATATTGGCAGCAGTTTTAGTATGTTTAAAAAACGATATACCGGTAGAGCATATAGAACATGTTGTTAATAATTTTAACGGCATAGAACATAGAGTTGAGCTTGTTGCCACTATAAATGGAGTAAAATATATTAATGATTCTAAAGCCACATCAATGAATGCTGTTATGAGTGCTTTGAAATCTTTTGATAATAATATAATACTTATAATGGGCGGACGCAATAAGAATATAGATTTTTCATCATTAAATAATCTCATAGAAAGCAGAGTTAAAAAACTTATTCTTATTGGAGAGGCAGCTGAGGCACTAAATGATATGATTCGTTTTGAGAATAAAATAATTATTAAAGATATTACAGATGCCTTTAATTATGCTTCTGCTATATCAATCAATGGTGATACAGTTTTATTATCTCCTGGATGTACTAGTTTTGATATGTTTAAAAATTACGAGGAAAGGGGAAAATATTTCAAGAGTTTAGTTTATAAACTTGATACCATTACAAAAGAATAATTAAAAATTAATCAAAAATAATTCATTATTATATTTGAATATTTTTTAAAATTATTATAGAATTATTCACTAATTATAAAGAAGATTTGAAAATATTATGGCTAGAAGTATAATAAATATAGTAAATATATCTAAAAGATTTGTTCATAAAGTTTTGCTTGACGGCGTAAATTTACTTATAGAGGAAAAATCCAAAATAGGTATGATAGGGCGCAATGGAGCAGGTAAAACTACTCTTTTAAAAATTCTTATGGGGATTGAAGATCCTGATGACGGAGAAATAGTATTTTCAGATGATGTAAGAATTGGTTATTTGCGTCAGCAGGGTGATTTTGATGATAATGAAAAAGTAATAGATTATCTTACAAGAGTTACATCAAAAGAATCTTGGAAATGTTCAAAAATAGCCAGCCGATTTGGCATAGACCATATTAAAATAAATTATAATTTGGGAAGTTTATCAAGCGGTTATAGAATGAGAGTAAAACTTTCAGAAATGATGCTTTATGAACCAAATTTCTTAATATTGGACGAACCTTCAAACTTTTTGGATTTGAATACATTAATAGATTTAGAAAATTTTTTAATGGATTATAATGGAGGCTTTTTAATTGTTTCTCACGATAGAGAGTTTTTGAAAACTACTTGTGATAAAACTGTAGAAATGGAAAACGGAAAGTTAACATATTTTCCAGGAAATATAGAAGATTATTTTGAATATAAAGAAGAAAAAGAATATACAATAAAAAAGTATAATAAGAATGTTGAAGAAAGAAAGGCTCATTTAGAGAGATTTGTAGAAAGATTCAGATATAAAGCTACAAAAGCAAAAGCAGTACAATCACGTATAAAACAAATAGAGAAATTAAAAACTATAGAAATAAATCACCCGGCAAAGAATGTTAGAATAAAACTTCCAGAGGTGCCGGAAAAGAAAGGTTTTGCGCTTATTTCAGATGATTTAGCTGTTGGGTATGGTGATAAAATAGTAGCTAAAAGCGGACGTATAGAAATAGCAAGAGGAAGTAGGGTAGCAGTACTTGGTCAGAACGGAGAAGGTAAAACTACTTTTTTAAGAACTATAGCAGGAAGACTTAATCCAGTATCAGGTACTTATAATTATTCTTATGGTATAAAGATAGCGTATTTTGGTGAAGATACTTATAAAAATGTAACTTCTAATGATACAGTATTATCATATCTTAAAAAGAATGCTAAACAAGGATTATTAACTCAGGAACTTTTAACACTTTTAGGAAGTTTTTTATTTTCCGGTGATGATGTTAATAAAGATGTTAAAGTGTTAAGCGGAGGAGAGATGGCAAGATTATCTCTTTTGGCTGCTATTACACAATGTGCTGATGTTCTTATATTAGACGAACCTACAAACCATTTGGATTTTGAAACAGTTGAGGCACTTGCTAATTCTTTGAGAGATTACGGCGGAACAATATTCTTTACATCGCATGATAGAACATTTGCTAGTTTGCTCGCTGATACAATAATAGAAGTTAAAGACAAAAAACTTTCTCTTTATTCAGGAGATTATGAAGCTTATGTTTATAGAGTAAGACTTGATGCTTTGGAAGAAGAAGAAAAAGAACTTGAGTATCAGGCAAATAATAACAAAGAAAATGTAAGTAATGAAGATAAAAACAATAATAGCTATGAAGAAAGAAAAAAAATCAGAAATAAACTTTCTAAATGCGAATCATTGTTAAAAAAATATGAAAAGCAAATAGAAGATTATAAAAAAGAAGAAGCTGAAATATTGAAATTTTTTGAAACTTCTTCTAGCTATGATGATGAAAAAAGCAAACGTTTATTGGAAGTAAAAAAATTAATAGAAGAAACAGAGAATGAATGGCTCTTAGTCAATGAAGATATAGATAATATAAAGTCTATGTTACAATAAATAAAAGGAGGACTGAATGAGAATTTTTAAGAATGCTAAAATTTATTCTATGGATAAAAACGATAGTGTTTATGAAGCTCTTGCAGTTGAGAACGGAAGAATTTCTTTTGCTGGAACTAATGAAGAAGTATTAAAAAAATATCCAAATGCTGAAGAAGTAATTGATTTAGAAGGAAATACAGTAATACCAGGTTTTAATGACAGCAGTGTTAATTTAGTTGGTTATGCACGTTTTAATACTATGCTTGATTTAAGTGAATGCGAATCTATAAGACAAGTAATAGAACTTGCTCAAAAAGCTGAACAATATGAAGGCTGGATTATAGGCTGGGGCTGGAATCAGGATTATTTTGAAGAACAAAGAATGCTTAATAAAAAAGATTTAGATGAGATATCCAGTGAAATTCCAGTTGCTTTTAGAAGATGCTGCGGTGAAATGATAGTTGCTAATAGTAAGGCCCTTGAAATATGCGGCATTACAGATGAAATGTCATCAGATAGTATAGATTTTGAAAATGGTTTAATCAGTTCTAAAGATATGTTTTTGATTTTATCAAAGATTAAATCATTAGAAATAGATACTTTAAAATCAATAATATTAGATGCTCAGGAAAGATTCTTCAAAATGGGTATTACTTCAATACAAACAGACGATTTAAGAAGTTTGCCGGATTTTGATTATAGAAAAATTATAGATGCTTATCAAAAATTACATAGAGAGAAAAAATTAAAAATAAGAGTTTGTGAACATGCTCAATTTATAAATAAAAAAGATATAGATGATTTTAGACAATACTACTATTATCAATATATAAATGATGATAGATTTAAAGTATCACGTATTAAACTTGTTATAGATGGCGGTATAGGTTCAAGAACAGCATTTTTAAGAGATGATTATAATGATCTTTCAGGATTTAGAGGTGTTACTCAGTATAATCAGGAAGAACTTGATGATTTAGTAAGCTATGCTAATAGTTTGGATTACTCTCTTGCTATACAGGCTACAGGCGATGGTGCTATAGAAATGGCATTAAATTCTATAGAAAAAATAAAAGATACTAAAAATTTCAAATATAGAAGAAATGGATTAGTTTATTGTCAAATAACAGATAAAGATTTATTTGAAAGAATGAAAGAATTAAATGTAGGTATATATTATCAGCCTATATTCCTTCATAATGATATGCATATTGCTGAGGAGAGAGTAGGTAAGGAGAAAGCTTCTACAAGTTATGCTTATAAGACAGCTATGGATATGGGAGTTAATGTGGCATTTGGTTCTGCAGGTTTCGTTGATGGCATAAGTGTTATGGAAGGTATATACTGTGCGGTTAATAGACAAGACTTGAATGGCTGGCCTGAAGGCGGTTGGATGCCTCAAGAAAAACTTACTGTTAAAGAAGCAGTTTATTTGTATACTATGGGAAGTGCTTATATGTCTTCTGAAGATAATGTTAAAGGAAGTATAGAAGAAGATAAATTAGCTGACTTTATAGTATTAGACAGAGATATATTTGAAGTAGATACACAAGAAATAAAAGATATAAAAGTATTAAAAACTATAGTTGATGGTGATATAGTTTATAGTGCTTGATTTTGATTATATTTCATAATTAAAAAGGATTTAGTAAGTAATTTACTAAATCCTTTTATTTTATACATCAAACTAAATTAATTGATTAAAATTATTCTTTAATTAATTATTCTTTTACAGCACCGCCAGTCAAACCAGATATAAAGTGTTTTTGTAATGCCAAGAATACAGCCATTATAGGAACAACAGCAAATATTGCACCTACCATTATTTGTCCGTAGTCTATTCTAGTATCAGATTTTAATTGAGCCAATGCTACAGGCAAAGTGAATTTTTCTGGAGTATTTAATATAATCAATGGCCAAGTGAAGTTAGTCCATTGAGCAACAAACATATATATACCTAAAGCAGTTAAAGCAGGAACCATTAAAGGCATAACTATTTTTAAGAATATAGTCCATTCATTAGCTCCGTCTATTCTAGCTGCTTCTATTAATGTATCTGGTACAGAATGGAAATTTTGTCTCATTAAGAATATACCGAAAGCACCAGCTATATCAGGTAATATTATAGCCAAGTGAGTATCTTGTATATTTAAAGTAGTCATCATTCTGTATAAAGGAACCAATTTAGCATGAGCTGGCAACATCATAGTAAGCATTATGATTATAAATACTATATTTCTTCCTTTGTAGTTAAATTTAGAAATTGAGTATGCAGCCATAGAACATACAAGTAAGTTGATTAATGTGTATATAGCAGCTATTTTGAATGAATTAAATAATGCATTCCAAATAGGTATTCTTTCTTGTAAATTTTTAAGGTTTTCAAAGAAATTATCACCAAAAGTTATAGGAGGCGGAAATAAGAATATATCACCAGATACCCTTGTTGAAGCTATCAACATGAAAAATAGCGGATAAACACAAGCTATCATTCCTATTGATAGTACTATGTATAATATTATTCTAGTTATTTTTTGCTGTTTTGCATTTGTCATTTTTTATCCCCTCCAAATTTTAATTGTAATCTAGAAAGAAGTCCAACTATTACAAGTATTGCTACAGATATTGTTGCGGCATAAGTCAAATTAACTGATTGGAATGCCTGTCTGTATATGTATAATCCTAAACTTATAGTAGAGTTGTTAGGGCCTCCATTAGTCAACAAGTAAGGTTCAGTGAATAAGTTTAGAGTACCTATAGTTGATAATATTGTTGAGAATAATATAACAGGTTTAAGCATTGGTATTGTTATATGTATGAACTGCTGTATAGCATTAGCACCATCTATTCTAGCAGCTTCATAATAATCATCTGGTATTCCTTGAAGCCCTGCCAATATTATTATCATATTGTATCCAGTCCATCTCCAAGTCATTATAAGCATTATTACTATTCTTGCAGGCCAAGTCTGTGTTAACCACATAACAGGTCCAAGATGGAATAAAGATAATATATAATTAACTACACCTCTTTCTTGGAATAACAATACGAACATTAAACTATAAGCAACTGATTCTACAATAAATGGTATAAAGAAAACAGTTCTGAATAAACCTTTTAATTTAGTAATTCCTTTATGTAAAGCTATAGATAATAATATAGCTAATATTGTCATTATTGGAACTTGTATAAGTAAATATATAAGTGAATTTTTTAGAGAAACATAAAAATATTGGTCGGATAAAAGTCTTTTAAAATTATCAATACCATTAAAAACTAGATGTCCTCTTGTTTGTGTCATAAAGCTTAAGAATATTGTTTCTATAAGCGGATATATACTAAAACATAGTATGAATACTAAAGCTGGAGCAATAAACAGCCAAGGAGTAATATTTTTTTTGATTTTCATAATGCTACCATCCTTATATTATGAAGAATATAAATTAATATAATAATTTGTATTTCATACGGTATTAAAATTATATATTTAATACCGCATGAATTGTGAATTATAGATTTTTATTTATCTATAATAGTTCTTCCAGTTATACTGTTTGCTTGTTGAGCAGCAGCATCTAAAGTTTCTTTTATATCAGAGTTATTATTAATGATTTCTTCATAAGCACTTACTGCTACGTTTCTTAAATCAGAATAGTCATCTGAATTATATAAAGCAGGAGGTATATTTTTAGTTATCTCACCTAATAATTCATTATAATTTTGATTGCCGAAATAAGGATCAGGCTGTTTAAATCTTTCATCTTCATAAGCAGGAAGATATGAAGGGAATAAACCATATTTTTCATACATTAAAAGCTGGCTGTCAGTATTAAGTAAAGAATGTTCTACGAAAGCCCAAGCAGCAGCTTGTTTTATAGGATCAGTAGCAGTTACAGTTAAAGTAGAACCGCCTAAAGAAGAAGCTCTAACACCGCCTTTAGTGTAAGCAGGCATTTCCATAGCTTTCCATTTACCTTTCATTTCAGGCATTTGGTCTTTCATAGTACCGCCCCACCAGCCGCCGTTGAAGCTTATAGCTATTTCACCATTTTTATGAGCTCTTATTCCAGTATCCCAGTTTACAGTATTTAATACTAAACCTTCATCTATAAGTCTTCTAACCATTTGCATACTTTCTATAGCTCTTGGTGAAGATAATGTAATATTTCCATTTGTATCAAGATAGTAAGTATTATTTTGAACCATTAAAGTTCTCCATATACCATCATCTTGAGTAAAGCTGAATCCTAATAATTTAACATTAGGTAATTTAGCTTGTAAATCTTTACCAGCTTTTATTAAATCATCATAAGTTTCAATAGTATTTACATCTATTCCAGCTTGTTTAAATAAATCTTCTCTATAATAAACTACAACAGGGCCTGAATCCCAAGGTATTGAAGTTAATCTTCCTTCAGTATCATAACTTGTAGGTACTTTTGAAGGGTCTACTTTAGAATCTATATCAGCAGGAGCTAGAGTTTTTAAATCTAAAAATCTTTGTGGATAAGTTTCTACATAAGTTTGAATGAAATCGCTTTCGATTTGCATTACATCTGGTATTCCTTGACCAGAAGAAAGTACAACACCAGCTTTTTCATATAATTGAGGTGGTCCGCCAAATTCTTGTACATTGATTTTGATTTTAGGGTATTTTTCATTGAATGTTTTTGCTGTTTCAATTAAAGCTTTAGCTGCAACATTCCAACCCCAAACATTAAGTTCGGTTTCAGTGTTTGCATCTATTGTTGGTAAATCAACAACTGTTTGTTCTGTTTTGTTGCCGCCGGAACAAGCAGATATCATAATTGTAACCGATACCAACAATAGGAAAATTGAAAGTTTCTTAATCATAAAAATTCTCCTATTTATTATTTATACACTATATTATAGTAATAATTGAAGAAAAATCAATTTTAAATATGAAAAATATGACTAAAATGATTTGTTATGTTTGATATGTATGATATTATTGTTTTAGCGAATCATTTAATATAAAAAAAGCGTCTAACAATATAGTGTATATTATTAGACGCAGCTATTATATTTTAGCTATATTTTATTTAGCTATGCTTCTTCCAGTAGAACTGCTTATTTGATTAGCAGCATCATTTAATGCAGCAGCTATATCTTTATTATTGTTTAATACATCTTCATAAGTACTTACAACTGTATTTCTAACTTCAGCAAAGTCATCAGAATTGTATATAACATTAGGTATTTGTTTAGTTACATCTGCCAATATTTTATTGAAATTATCTCCAAAATATTCATCAGCTTTCAAGAATCTAGGATCATCATAAGCAGGTAAATAAGATGGGAATAAACTGAATTGTTCATACATCATAAGTTGATTGTCCACATCCATTAAACTATATTTTATGAATTCTAAAGCAGCAGCTTGTTTAACAGGGTCAGTAGCTGTTATTGATAATCCAGCACCGCCAGATGAAGAAGCTCTAGCAGCATCTTTATTAATAGCAGGTATAGGCATAATTCCCCATTTACCTTTCATTTCAGGCATTTGGTCTTTTATAGTACCGCCCCACCAGCCGCCAATTATATATGAAGCAACTTCTCCATTTTTGTTGGCAACTATAGAACCGTCCCAGTTAACAACGTTTTTAGCAACTCCTTCATCTATAAGTCTTTTTACCATTTGAAGAGTTTCTATTGCTTTTGGAGAAGCAACTGTTATTTCACCTTTGCTATTTAAATAATATGATTTATTTGCTATCAATAATGCTCTGTATAAATTTTCATCTTGAGTAAAAGGTAAGCCAGTCATATATACATTAGGGAATTTTTCTTGTAATTTTTTACCAGCAGCAATGTAGTCATCAAAAGTTACTATTGCATTAGGGTCTATTCCAGCTTCTTTAAATAAATCAACTCTATAGAACATAACTACAGGGCCAGAATCCCAAGGTATAGATACTAATTTTCCTGTACTGTCATAGCTTGAAGCGATTTTTGAAGGGTCTACAACACCATCAATTTTTATATAATCTTTCATATCAAAGAAGTATTGTGGATAATTTTCTGCATAAGTCTGTATATAATCACTTTCTATTTGTATAACATCAGGTACGCCATTTCCAGAAGATAATATTACTCCATATCTTTCATATACATTTTGAGCTAAACCAAATTCTTGTACATTTACTTTGATTTTTGGATATTTTTCGCTAAATGTTTTTGCTGTTTCCATCAAAGCTTTAGCAGCAACATTCCAAGCCCATACTGTAATTTCAGTTTCAGTGTTAGCATCTATTGTAGGAAGAGCAACACTTTTTTCTTCTGAAGCTTTGTTTCCAGAACATGATAACATAACTATTGCAGTTAATACTAACAATGCTCTAGTAAAAAAATTCTTTACCATAAGAACTCCTTTTTATTTGATAAGTTTATGACTACATATTAATGATATTTATAAAAAAAATCAATTTTAAATATGAAAAAAATGTAAGTTATTTCTATTATTTTTGTAGAATAATAAAAAAGCGTCCAATATTTCAATATCAGACGCTTTCATTATATTTTTTAGTTATTATTATTTAGCTATTTTTCTTCCAGTAGAACTGCTTATTTGATCAGCAGCATTTTGTAAAGTTTTTTTTATATCAGCATTATTGTTTAGAATTTCTTCATAAGTGCTCATAGAAATACTTCTAATTTCAGCGTAGTCTTTTGTTGTATATATTACTTGAGGTATTTCTTTTGTTATATTTGCTAAAATTTTGTTATATTCATCTCCAAAGTAATCATCAGACTTTAAGAATCTTGGATCATCATAAACTGGAAGGTATGAAGGGAATAAACCATATTTTTCATACATTAATATTTGATTATCAACATCCATTAATGTTTGTTTTATAAATTCTATAGCTGCAGCTTGTTTTATAGGGTCTGTAGCAGTAACTGTTAAATCAGAACCTCCTAAAGAAGAAGCTCTAACACCGCCTTTAGTGTAAGCAGGCATAGGCATAATAGCCCATTTACCTTTCATTTCAGGCATTTGGTCTTTTATAGTACCGCCCCACCAGCCGCCAATTATATAAGAAGCTATATTTCCATTTTTATTTGCCATAATAGAACTATCCCAGTTAACAGTATTCATTGCTATGCCTTCATCTATAAATCTTTTTAACATAGAAATACTTTCATTTGCTTTTTTAGTTGAAATTGTAATTTCTCCATTAGAGTTTAAGAAGTATACTTCATTCTGTACTAAAAGACATCTCCATAAATTATCATCTTTACTATAAGGAAAACCAGTCATTTTTACTTCAGGGAATTTTTCTTGTAATTTTTTACCAGCAGCAATATAGTCATCATAAGTTTCTATAGAATTAGGATCTATTCCAGCTTCTTTAAATAAATCTGTTCTATAAAACATAGCTACAGGACCAGAATCCCAAGGTATAGATACTAATCTTCCTTCACTGTCATAGCTTGTTGAAATTTTAGATGGGTCTACTTTACCTTCAATATCTATATAGTTTTTGAAATCAAAGAATCTTTGAGGATAAGTTTCTGTATATGTTTGAACATAATCACTTTCCATTTGCATTATATCAGGTATTTCTTTTCCAGATGCTAATACAACACCATATTTTTCATAAGCTTGTACGCCGCCAAATTCTTGAACATTAACTTTTATTTTTGGGTACTTTTGCATAAAAATATCTGCCATTTCTTTTAATGCTCTAGCAGCAACATTCCAACCCCATATTTCTAATTCAGTTTCGGTGTTAGCGTCTATTGTAGGAAGCTCAACATTTTGCTGCTGTACAGTTTTGTTTCCAGAACATGATAAGATAACTATTGCAGTTAATACTAACAATGCTCTAGTAAAAAAATTCTTTGCCATAAAAAACTCCTATTTTATTTTTATAAGTTTATATACTATATTAATAGTATTTATAAAAAAATCAATTTCAAATATGAAAAAATATAATTTTGTCTATATTAATTTTATTAATGCAATAAAAAAGCGTCCAATATTTCAATATCAGACGCTTTCATTATATTTTTAGCTATTATTATTTAGCTATTTTTCTTCCTGTAGCACTGCTTATTTGCTGAGCTGAATCTTGTAAAGTTTTTTCTATATCAGCATTATTATTTAAAATAGCTTCATAAGCACCTACACAAATATTTCTAACTTCAGAATAATCAGAAGAAGTGTATATTGCAGCAGGTATTTCTTTAGTTATTTGACCTAACATTTGATTGAATCCTTCTCCAAAATACTCGTCAGCTTCTTGGAATCTAGGATCATCATAAACAGGTAAATAAGATGGGAATAATCCATAGTTTTTATACATTAATATTTGATTGTCAACATTTAATAATGAATGTTCTACAAAAGCCCAAGCAGCAGCTTGTTTAACAGGATCAGAAGCAGTTATAGTTAAAGTAGAACCTCCATGAGAAGAAGCTCTAACGCCGCCTTTAGTATAAGCAGGCATAGGCATAATTCCCCATTTACCTTTCATTTCAGGCATTTGGTCTTTTATAGTACCAGCCCACCAAGCACCAGACATATAAGTAGCTACCTCTCCGCTTTTATTAGCTCTTATTGAACCGTCCCAGTTAACAGTATTAACCATTATACCTTCATCAGCAAAACTTCTTAATACTTTTGTAGCTTCTATTGTTTTTGGAGATGCTATAGTTATTTCACCATTTTTGTTTAGATAATAAGTGTCATTTTGAACCATCATATTTCTCCAAACTCCGTCATCTTGTATATACATATTACCAAAGAATTTCATGTTAGGAAATTTTTCTTGGAATTTTTTACCAGCAGCAATATAGTCATCATAAGTTTCTATAGAATTAGGATCTATACCAGCTTCTTTAAATAAATCAGCTCTATAGAACATAACTACAGGACCAGAATCCCAAGTTATAGCAACTAATTTTCCTGTAGTATCATAGCTAGTTGATACTTTAGATGGATCTACTTTAGTATCTATGTCTGCAGGTGCCAATGATTTTAAATCTAAGAAATGCTGAGGATAATTTTCAGCATAAGTTTGTACATAGTCGCTTTCTAATTGCATTATATCTGGAACACCTTGACCAGAAGAAAGTACAACACCAGCTTTCTCATATAATTGACCGGCACCGCCAAATTCTTGTACTGTAATTTTTATTTTTGGATATTTTTCATTGAATGTTTTTGCAGTTTCTTCTAAAGCTTTAGCAGCAACATTCCAACCCCAAACGATAAGTTCTGTTTCTGTATTTTCATCTATTGTAGGTAATTCAACAGCTTTAGTTTCTGTTTTTTTATTACCGCCGCCACATGAAAAAAGAAATATAGAGAATAAAAGAACTAGAAAAACATTTAGATAATGTCTCATATAATAACTCCTTGATTTTTTATATCATTTTTTATGATAAAGTTATTATATATTATTGCAGAAGAAGGAATATATAATATGATATAGGAGTTGTTAATATTACACTATCAAATATATCAAATACTCCGCCATGTCCTGGGAATAATTTACTTGAGTCTTTAGTGTCATACATTCTTTTTATAAGACTTTCTCCCATATCTCCAAGAAAACCTGTTATTGTAAATATTGAAGTTAATAACATCATTTGAGGCAATGTTAAATTTGGTATATTTTTTCCAAGTACTGGTGCTAAATATCCTTTAGCTGATAAATAATAAAATAAGAGACCTATTGGTATAGTAAATAAGAACATTCCTACCAATCCCTCATAACTTTTATTTGGAGAAGCACTGTTTGAAAGTTTATGTTTTCCTAATTTTCTTCCTACTACATATCCGCCTGTATCACTCATCCAAGCACATAATAATATAAATACTATATAATATTTTCCGCTAGGCATAAAACGCATAAGCGACATATGCCAAACGCCTAGTCCTACATATATAAAACAAAAAACGGCGGTTAATATAGCTCTGCCTCTTTCTTCAAAAGTTGATACATGTACTTTAAACATGTTGATAATAAATAGGGTAGCTATTAAAGCGAAAACCATTACTAATGATAAATCCATAGAAGGATTCTTTGTTTCTATTATTTTATAAAGGGCAGAAAAATCACCTTTAAATATATTAATACCGCAAATGGTAATTATATATCCTAAAACCATAGCTATCATAGTGGCAATAACTGTTCTTAAATTCTTTTGTCTATGTACTTTAGCCATATAGAATATTTCTAAAGCACTGAAAATTGATATGGATAATATAAGTAAATGAAATAAATAAATAACTTTATCATAAAGCAGTATAATAGTAAATAGCGGCAGAGTAAGCGCTACAGAGATTAGTCTTTTCTTCATACTATAACTACAGACCTCCATATCTTCTGTTTCTGTTTGAATATTCTTCTATAGCTTGCTTAAAATTATCTTTAGAAAAATCAGGCCATAATACATCTGTAAAATATAATTCACTGTATGATGCTTGATACATTAAAAAGTTGCTTAATCTTGCTTCACCTGAAGTTCTTATTATAAGATCAGGATCCGGCATTTCTTTTGTATATAGATAATCTTTGATTGTATTTTCATCAATATTTTCTATATCTATAGTATTATTTTTAGCATCATTACATATATTTTTTATGGCATTTTTTAATTCGTCTCTAAAACCATAATTTAAAGCCAATACTACTGTTAATATCGGATTTTTGCATTTTTCTAAAGTTTCTTTTTCTGTTTCTACTATAGTATTTATAGTATCTTTCGGAAAAGCAGATATATCTCCTATATGTTTTACTAGAATATTATTAGAAATAAGTCTTTTAATTTCTTTTTTATAGAATTCTTTTAATAACTGAAATAGGGCTTTTTTTTCTTCTTCCGGTCTTTTCCAATTTTCTGTAGAAAAAGCATATAATGTTAAATACTTTATATTAAGTTCACAGCATGCTTCTACTATGTTGATAACATTTTCGCTTCCAGCTCTGTGTCCGTAACTTCTGCTTTTATTATGAGCTTTGGCCCATCTTCCATTACCGTCCATGATTATTGCTACATGAACGGGTATTTGAGACTTTTCAGTAATCATATAGTATCTAGTTCTTTCTCTTTAGTAGTAATTAAATCGTCAATCTTCTTTATGTATGAATCAGTTTCATTTTGAATTTTTTTCTCTTGTGATTTTGATTCATCTTCTGTTATAACTTTATCTTTTAATTCTTTTTTTATTCTGTCGTTTTCATCTCTTCTTATATTACGTATAGCAATTTTAGCTTCTTCGCCTCTATGTCTAACACCTTTTTTTAATTCTTCTCTTCTATCTTTAGTTAATTCTGGTACTACTATTCTAATATTTCCGCCATCATTGAAAGGGTTAAAACCTAAATCTGCTTTTAATATTGCTTTTTCTATGTCGCTAACCAATCCTTTATCAAATGGCTGTATCATAATAGTTCTTGAATCTGGTGTTGAAACGTTTCCAACTTGTTTTAATGGCATATTGCTGCCATAAGCCTCTACTTTTACTCCGTCTAATATAGATGCATTTGCTCTTCCTGTTCTTATACCTTTTAAATCATTCTGTAAACTTGAAACAGCTTTTTCCATTCTATCTTTATATGATTCTTTTGACATAGATAAAAAACCTCTTTAATTTTTAATATATTTATTTCTATAGATTATAATTTAATATAATACTATTGTCAAGTTAATTCTTTATTTATAAATTTAAACAGTATTTGTTCAGTTTTATAATTGACAAAGGTTATAAAATATGTACACTCAATATCATTAATTTTTATATATGATAAATAGATGAGTATAAATGAAAGATATATTGAATATTTATAAAGAATTTGAAGATAAAATAAGTTTGTTTGATAAATTAAAGGATGGAAGATTACTATATCTAGGAAAGAAATATTTAATTAATTGTAATTATAAAAAAGCAATAGAAGTTTTTATTAAATTAAAAGATTTATATACTGATGAATCATTTTATATATTTATGCTTGGTTTTTCTTATTATAAAGATAATCAATATAAAGAATCTATAAAATATTTCTTGAAAGCTATAGATTTGGAGCCCAATAATGGTGTTTATTGGTATTGGCTAGGCTGTTCTTATCATATAAATTTTGAGTATGATAAATCAATAAATGCATTAAAAAAATCATGTGAATTACTTCCTGATGATATTGATAATTTGTACTGGCTTGGAAGTTCTTATGCAAAGAATGGTCAATATGATGATGCTTTATTATCTTTAGAAAAAGCAGAAGAATTGGATTTAAATAATGCAGGTATATATTATTGGCTTGGATATACTTTTTATAAAAAAAGTTTATATGATAAATCTATAGAATTATTTCAAAAGACTGTTTCATTAAATCCTTGTAATATGAATAATTGGTATTGGCTTGGAAATGCATATTATGAGAAACAGGAATATAAAGAAGCTATAAATGCATTTCAAAAAGCTATGGAGTTAAATCCAAATTATTTAGACAATATGTATTGGCTCGGACTTTCTTATTCTGGAAATAATGAATTTGATAAAGCAGCAGAAATATTAAAAAAATTATCAGAATTAGAATCAAATAATGTGTTTACTTGGTTTCATCTTGGACGCAATTATCATAAAAATAAAGATTATGAGCTTGCTATTAATGCATTGAAAAAATCTATAGAATTGGATTTCAATTATTATCAAAGCTGGATATGGCTAGGAAGCTCGTATAATGAAATAGGTAAATTTGAAGAAGCTTTAAATATTATAAAGAAAGCTATGAGTTTATTTCCTAATGAAATAGAAAGTTATTATTGGATAGGTGTTTATTATCATAATCTTAAGTATTATGATGAGGCAATAGATGCATTAAAAAAATATTTGGAATTCAATATAAATGATTTAAAATCACTATATTTTCTTGGTGTATCTTATAGTAAAAAGGAATGTTATGATGAAGCTATAGCTGTATTATTAAAACTTGTTGAATTAAATTCTGATGATAAGCTTGCTAGGCATTGGTTAGGAATTTCTTATTATAGTAAAAAACAATATGATAAAGCTGTAAATGCATTTGAAAAAACAATAGTATTAGATTCTGCTGATATGGAAAATTTGTACTGGCTTGGCTGTTCTTATTACAATAATAAAGATTATGATAAAGCTATAGAGGCATTTAAAAAAACTGCTGATTTAAAGTTTGATGATCATCTTGTTTGGAATTGGCTTGGTGCTTCTTATTATAATAATAAACAGTATGATGAAGCAATAGAAGCATTAAAAAAAGCGGTAGATTTAAATGATTGTTATTCTAATAGTTATTATTGGCTTGGTATTTCTTTTTATAACAATAAAAAATATAATGATGCTATTAATGCATTAAAAAAATGTATAAAATTAGATGCTAATAATGTTTCGGTATGGCATTGGTTAGGAGTTTCGTATAATGATAATGGAGAATATCAAAATGCTTTGGAAACATTGAAAAAAGCTTTAGAATTATTTCCTAATGATATTTCTATTTTATATTGTATTGGTATTGTTTATACTGATGATAGTGAATATCAGAAAGCTATTGATGTATTTTTAAAAATTAAAGAAGTATATCCTAAATATAAAGATGTATTAGAGCGTTTAGCAGATTTATATAAAAAAATTGGAAGCTATGATGAATCAAAAAAATACTATGAAATAATAAATCAAATTAAGGCAGGAATAGAATATTATAATCGTTTTTTGTCTGTTAAAGAATCAAAAAAAGTACATTTTAATAAAAATATTAAATTTATTAAGCATTAATGCAATTTATTTTTATAATAGATAAATTATTTTTTATATTCTATACAAATAAAATTATTTTAATATATAATGTTACAATTGAAAATAGAGTATGTTTTATGAATATATTAGTTAGTGCATGTTTGCTTGGTGTAAAATGCAGATATGATGGAAAGGATAATGAAGATTGTTATTTGCATAAACTCATATCTAAAGGATATAATATTATACCAATATGCCCTGAACAGTTAGGAGGGCTTACAACACCAAGAGAGCCTTCAGAAATTATTGATGGTAAAGTTATTAATAAATGCGGTGAAGATGTTACTAATGAATTTATAAAAGGATCTGAAGAAGCATTAAAATTAGCAAAAATATATAATGCTGAATATGCTATATTAAAAGAGAGAAGTCCTTCTTGCGGTTTTGGAGAAATATATGACGGAACTTTCAGTAAAAGGCTTATAAATGGCAATGGTATTTGTGCCGATTTGCTTTTTAATAATAAAATAAAAATTATAGGAGAAAGTAAGATAAAAGAATATTTTAAATTATAGTATATTGAATTATTTATTTTATCTTATATAATTAGACTATGTATTTACTAGAATTTAATGAGATATCAAAAGAAGTTATTTGGGGTGGAAACTCTTTATCCACAGTATATTCAAAACCATTTGATAAAGATAAAACTATAGGTGAAAGTTGGGAAATTTGTGATTTGCCTAATGATAATAATGTTGTATCTAATGGAGAGCTTAAAGGAAAAACTTTATCTTATTTAGTAAAAGAATATGGTTCTAAATTGTTAGGAACTAAATATAAAGAAGATTATTTCCCATTGCTTATAAAATTGATAGATGCAAAGGATAAATTATCAATACAAGTTCACCCAGATGAAGAATATGCTAATAAAAGACATAATAAGCATGGTAAAAATGAAATGTGGTATGTAATGGATACTTACGGCGATGCTGAGCTTCTTATAGGTCTTAAAGAAAATGTAACTAAGGAAGATTTAAAAAAGACTATAGATAATAAAGAAAATATAGAAGATATGTTCAATTACTTTGATATTAAAAAAGGCGATGCTTTTTATATACCAAGCGGTTGTATACATGCTATATTAGGAAATGTTATTATAGCTGAAATTCAAACTCCTAGCGATGTTACTTATAGGCTTTACGATTGGAATAGAGTTGATAAGAACGGAAAATCAAGAGAACTTCATATTGAAGATTCATTTAATGTTATAAAAAATATTAATGCTTTCAGCTTAAAATCTAGTAAAAATAATAAAATAAAAACTAATACACTAGAAATTAATACAGTCTTCACTAATGATTATTTTACAACAGAAGAATATATTATCAATGGAGATTATTCTTCAAAAACTAATGAAGAAAGTTTTGAAATAATAATTGTTTTAGAAGGTGACGGAACAATAGAATCTAGTGTTAATAGTGTAGATTTGAAGATAGGAAAAACTGTATTGGTACCTGCTAGCTTAGGGGATTATACAATAAAAAGTAGTAAAGGTATGAAATTTTTGAGGGTAACTATATAAAAAATGGATACAATTATAGAATTAAAAGATGTTTATAAAACATTTGGACCGCAAAAAGTACTTAATGGTGTCAATTTGAAGGTTAACAGAGGAGAAACCTTATCTGTTATAGGTAATTCAGGCTGCGGAAAAAGTGTACTTATAAAACATTTAATAGGGTTGCTTCAGCCGGATTCTGGAACTATAGTAGTAGATGGGCATGATATTAATAAAATATCTGATAATGAACTTACAGAAGTACGTAAGAAATTCGCTATGGTGTTTCAAGGAGCTGCTTTATTTGACTCATTAAATGTATATGAGAATGTCAGCTTTGGGCTTAGAAGAATAAAAAAAGATATGCCTGAAGATAGAATCAAAGTTAAAGTAGCTGAGGTTCTTGAAATGGTTGGTATGCCTAATATAGAACATAAAATGCCTTCAGAACTTTCCGGAGGTATGAAAAAACGTGTTGGTTTGGCAAGAGCTATTGCTATGGACCCAGAAATATTACTTTATGATGAACCTACAACAGGACTTGATCCAGTTATGTCTAGGGTTATAGATGATTTAATCGTAAAAATGCAGGAACTCCTTAATGTTACAAGTATCGTTATAACTCATGATATGACAAGTGTATTTAGAATGTCTGATAGAGTTGTTATGCTTTATAAAGGACAAATTATTGAGGGAGGAGATCCTGATCATTTACATGAAACGGAAAATCCTCATTTGAAATTCTTCTTCATGAGCAGTATTGCTAAAAAAGGCGAAGATATAGAAAGTATTAGACCAAAAGATTAAAGTTGTTTATATATAATTTTTAGGATAAGGAAACTATTATGAAAAATAAAGTTAAATTAGGTATATTCTTTATTATTACATTAATAATATTTGTAGGTGCTATAATATTATTAGGTAAAATAAAATTGAAAGGTGATGGTTACAGACTATATGTAGATTATGTTTTCATTGGTGACTTACAGGAAAACGGTAAAGTTTCATATAGAGGCGGCGGAATACAAATAGGTTTTATTGAAAAAATAGGTATTAACCCTGACGGAACAATAAGAGTAACATTATTTATAACAGATAAAACAGTTATAATACCGGAAGGAACAAAATTTTCAATACAAACAGTTGGTTTAGGATTGGGAGAAAAATATATAATGGTTTCACCTCCTTCAACTACTACTACAGGTATGGCTAGTATTCCAGCTGGAACGGTATTAAAAGGTGTTGAGCCGTTTAGTATAGAAACTACTTTGGGTTCTATTGGTGATATAGGAAAAGACCTTAATTTTGAGCAGTTTTCTTCAGTAATAACAAATTTGGCACAAACTATAGATATGATAGCTGATGTTATAGGAACAAATGAAGCAACAATTACAAAAGCTATTTCAAATGTTAATGACAGTTTATCTCATATTAACAATATAACTAGAGATTTATCTTATGTTATAAATGATATTGAAAGCGGAAAAGGTGCTATAGGTTCTGTAATGAAAGATCCAACTTTACAAACCAATTTAACAGAAATAGTAAATAATTTTAAGATATTTAGTGAAAAGTTGAAAGAAAATCCATCAATTTTACTGTTTAGAGAAACCAAAAAATAATATCTGCATTTTAATGGAGTATGATATATGATAGATGATATTGTAACATTATTTATGAAGTCTTTTTCTTCAAAAAAAGAAGAGGTTAAACAGCCTTTATCAGAAAAAGAAATGGAATATATGAATATACAAAAAGAAATAAAAGAGCTTCCTAAAGCAAAACTTGATAAATGTTTGAAGGCAGCAGAGCATATAGCTATAAAAGCTGGTAAATATTCATTAAAATATTTCGGATGCCCTAGAAAAGTGTCTAAAAAAGGAAAAACAGATTTATTTACAGAAGTTGATTTGGAAAATGAAAGAATAATTAGAGAATATTTGTTAAAATGTTATCCTAAATTTGGATTTTATGGTGAAGAATCAAGTGCTTCAGATAAATCAGATGAGAAAAGATTTACTTGGGTTGTTGATCCTATAGATGGTACAAGTAATTTTATACATGGTTATCCTTTTTATTGTATTTCTATAGGTCTTGCATATAAAGGTGTTCCTATACTTGGAGTTGTATATGCTCCTTTAACAGATACAGTTTATAAAGCACATATAAAATCAAAAGCATATAAGAATAAAAAAGTTATTAGAGTAAGCGATACAAATAAATTAATAGAATCTATGATAATAACTGGTTTTTATTACAATGCAAGCACAGATGATGACTTTTTGCATGACAGAATGGTAGATTTTGCCAATATGGTAAAAAGAACTTTAGCCTTAAGACGCGATGGTTCAGCAGCTCTTGATATTTGTATGGTTGCAGAGGGATTAGCAGATGGATTTTTTGAGTATGGGCTTTCTCCTTGGGACGTATGTGCAGGTACTGTAATATTAAAACGTGCTGGCGGTACAGTAAGCAATATAAATATGAAAGAATATGATATTTTCTCTAAAAAACAGTATATTGCAAGCAATAAAAAAATTCACAAAGAAATGATAAAGGTACTTGAATAAGTTTTTAATAGATATAAAATAAAAGCAATTAAATTTAATCAAGAATATAAGGAATATTTTATGGTGGAAGGAAAAAGAGGTAAAGTTGTTCAGGTTGTAGGTTCTACCCTAGATGCTGAGTTTGAAGAAGGACATCTTCCTGCTATATTAAATGCACTTTATATAGATAAAGAAATAGAAGGTGTTCAAAGACATATAATTTGTGAAGTTCAGCAGCATTTAGGCGGCGGCAGAGTTAGAGCCATAGCATTAGAATCTACTGACGGTATATCAAGAGGCGATGATATATTTGACAGCGGCAATCATATAATGGTGCCGGTTGGAACAGAAACTATAGGAAGAGTATTTAATGTATTAGGTCAGACAGTTGATAAAGGAGAACCTATAGAGGCAAAAGAGCATAGATCTATACATGCTGCTCCTCCTAAATTTGAAAATTTAGAGCCTAAATTGGAAATTTTTGAAACAGGTATAAAAGTAATAGATTTATTAGCACCATATATTAAAGGCGGTAAAACAGGATTATTTGGAGGTGCCGGAGTAGGTAAAACAGTTCTTATAATGGAACTTATACACAATATAGCAAGCGAACATGGCGGTTATTCTGTATTTGCCGGAGTAGGAGAGAGAACAAGAGAAGGTAATGACTTATGGTGTGAGATGAAAGAATCAGGAGTTATTAACAAAACTTGTCTTGTTTACGGACAGATGAATGAGCCTCCTGGAGCTAGATTAAGAGTAGCTTTAACAGCATTAACTATGGCAGAATATTTCAGAGATTCAGCTGGATTAGATGTACTTTTATTTATAGATAATATATTCAGATTTACTCAGGCAGGAAGTGAAGTATCAGCATTACTTGGACGTATGCCTTCAGCAGTAGGATATCAGCCTACATTGGCAACAGAAATGGGTGCTTTACAGGAAAGAATTACATCTACTAAAAACGGTTCTATTACTTCAATACAGGCCGTTTATGTACCTGCTGACGACCTTACAGACCCAGCTCCTGCTACAGCATTTACTCACCTTGATGCTACTACAGTATTATCAAGAGAAGTTAGTGAAAAAGGTATATATCCTGCAGTAGACCCTCTTGCTTCAACAAGCAGAATATTAGACCCTAATATTTTAGGTGGAGAACATTATGAGGTTGCAAGAAAAGTACAGCATATATTGCAAAGATATAAAGATTTACAGGATATTATTGCTATATTGGGTGCTGATGAGCTTTCTGAAGATGATAAATTAGTAGCATCACGTGCTAGAAAAATAGAACAATTCTTGAGTCAGCCTTTCTTTGTAGGAGAGCAGTTTACAGGACTTCAAGGAAGATATGTAAAATTAGAAGATACTATAAGAAGTTTTAAAGGTATTTGTAATGGTGATTATGATGATTTGCCAGATCAAGCTTTCAGATTTGTTGGTTCTATAGAAGAAGCTGTTTCTAAAGCTAAAACTATGACTAATTGATATATTACTGCTAAATAATTAAAAGTATTTACCGACGATTTAAAGAGTATATAATTTTTATAGGTTGTATGATATGAATTTTAAGGCGAACGAGGAAACACTAAAAAGAAGATTAAAATTTTATATGCCTGCCCTTTTTCTTGTGACAGGAATTGTTTCGGTAGCTACTTTTTCTATTTTATTAAGAACAGTTTATCAATTATCAAGTTCATTGGTAAGTTATTTATATTTATTTATCTTTGTTTTGGTAGTTGTTTTTTGTATAAGTATTTACTTTGATTGTGTTAAATTAGAGAAGGGAAAATCTTTTGCTATAGGTAAGGTATTCGTAGTAAAAGCAGGAATAGCCGTAGTTTTAGTTGCTGTTTTCTCATATAGTGTTCACATATATCTTGGCAGAATATCTGTATTTGAAATGCTTAATATACGTCTTATAATGGTTATATTTTTGATAAGTATAGCTATGTCTATTGCCTCTATGTTTTTTAACTTGTTGGTTGGACCATTGTATAAAAAAACAGGAAAAGTGGAGTATTATCTTCCTATAGCATATAATTTCCTGCCTATTTCTATGGCTACTGTAATATTTATTGTTACTCTTGTTAATGGTATGCATTACAGATCTGAAATAGTATATGACAGAGAATATGATATAAATGTTAAAAAAGGTTATGCAAATGACTTAGTTAATAATGTATCAGATTCTATTTCAAAATATGTTAAATTATCCCAAAATGTATCAGAGTATGTTACTTTTATTTCATCTCGTAATTATAATTTTAATGATTATTTAATTACTTTATCAAAATACCTAAATGTTATGTATGCTGATAATGATTATAATGTAGTATCATTGCAGCTATTTTTTAGTGATGTAGAAAATCTTAACATTAATACTAATGTCATTAATAAATTGTTATTAAATTGGAGATATGATATTAACAATGATATAACTGTTAATACTAATGCTAATCCTAGTGTTTCTGGAGATAATATTTATAAACTTGCAACAGAAACAAATAGTTTAATAAATATGGATATCAATTCCGATGCATTTTCAATTTATACTCCAATTTTGTTTAATAATAGGAATATAGGTTTTGTAAGTATAGATATTAAAAATTCAGTTTATATTGAAGCATTAAATAATTCTGTTATTAAAACTAATTTAAATGTTTTTATAGCAGATAGTTCATATTCTATAAAAGCCTCAAATAATCCTGATTTAATAGCTGGTATGCAAAGAGATTTGGATAATCTGGTTACAGGATCAGAAATAAAAGATCCATTAAATAATAACTATTTAAATAAAATAACTGATTTGAAAGTTATTAAAATTAAAGATTCCAATAGATATCTTATTAAATATTTCTTATTTAATAATTTATATGTTATAAATACTTGGAATCATAATGATGTTTATAGAAACCAATTATTTAGAAATACAATTATAAATTCATCTATAACGATATATTTAGGATTGTTATCATTTTTAATAGTAATATTCATTTTGATACTTTCTTTAAGAAAGACTTTAGTATTTGCTAGAGCTGTTTCAGAATCTTTGAGTGAAGGTGAAGGAGATTTAACTATAAGACTTCCAGTTGTTAGTAATAATGAATCTGGAGAATTGGTGCATTCATTCAATAAATTCTTAGATAAAGTAAGAAATATTATCGTTAGTGTAAAAAACAATGCTTATACTTTGACAGGAAACATTCAAAACATGAGAGCTTCTATTAGTATAAGTATGAGCGATTTTAGTACTATATATAAAGAGTTTGAAACAGAACTTGAAAATTCTAATAAAATTGCTGAATCTTCATCAAATGCAGCTAGAGTAAGTTTCATGCAAAGAACTAGATTTACAGCAGTTAATGAAACAGTTCAATTATTATTAGAAAATATAAATGATATCAATAATAAAATGAAATTGCAGTCAGAGTCTGTTTCTAAAACAAGCAGTTCAGTTCAGCAGATGATGGCAAATATTGTTACAGTAAGCCATGGTGCTACTAAAGCTAATGATTATGCTAAAATTCTTTATACAGAATCTCAAGATGGAAGTACGCTTGGTGAATCTGTAGTAAGTTCTATTCAAAATATTAAAGAGTATTCTAAACAGATAACAAATATTACTCAAGTTATACATAATATTGCTGAGCAAACTAACCTTTTGGCTATGAATGCCGCTATAGAAGCTGCACATGCCGGAGAACATGGACGCGGATTTACAGTAGTTGCTGATAAGATTAGAAAATTGGCAGAGGATACTGGTGAGAACTCAAAAATCATTAATGAAATTATTGAAGAAACAACTCAAGCTATAGATCATACAGTAGCTTTAGCATTTAGAAGTTCAGAATCTATGGGTAAAATTTTGGAAGGTTCTAATAATCTTGCTGATTTGATAGCTACAATATCAAATGCCAATGATGAACTTGATATAGGAAGAAGAGAAATATTAATGAACATTAATAACTTGAATAATATTACAGAAGATGTTCAGGAACTTTCTCTTAAACAAATGCAGATGAGTTCAGCAGTTAGTCAAAATATTTCAAGTGTTGATAAATTAGCAGAAGATGTAGTTAATGTAGTTAATGCTACAGAAAGCGAAATGAAGGCTCTTGTTACTTCTATAGAAAATGTTTCTAATTTATCCACAACCAGCAGCAATAATATGGAAATTATGGATAAGAGAATAAAAGAGTTGCAATATATATTCTTACAATTATATAAATTGGTTATTTCTTTCAAAACAGAAAAAACAGAGGAAGATATTGATAGAGAAAGAGTAAGAAACAGAGCAGATAAAGCTAAATTAAAATTAGAAAGAAAAGAAGAAAAAAGAAGATCGAAAGAAGAAAAAAAGAAGATTAAAAGAATTAAAAAAAGAAAGCAATAAAAAAAGAAGTAAAAATATTTAGTAATTTGAATTATTATTAAAAATAATTCATAATTTTTATTGTAGTTTATAAGCTTATATAGCTGAATATTAATGGTATTTAATAATTATATGAAAAATAGCATATTTTATTGATATTCTATTTTTCTAAATATTGAGATTATTATACCGAAAATTAAATTAATAACCAAAATATTTAATAGGTTGTATTATATGATTTTTCAAGTAAATGAAGATAAATTAAAAAGAAAGTTAAAATTTTATATACCAATAGGTTTTCTTATTGTAGCTTCTGTTTCTGTTGGTTCTTATTCAATTTTACTTAAAACAATTTATAGACAAACAAGTTCATTAAGAGGTTATGTATATATATTTATACTTTTTTTAGCTTTATTTACTGCATTGAGTCTGTTTTTTGATGGCTTAAAAGTAGAAAAAGGAAAATCAATACCATTAGGCAGAATATATGTAATTAAATCTGGTATTGCTGTAGTTTTAGTTGCTATTTTATCATATACAATTTATATATTAGATGGAAGTGTTACTTTATTTGAAATAATTAATATACGTCTTATAATGGTAATATTTTTGATTACCATTGCCATGACTGTTGCATCTATATTCTTTAATATTTTAGTTAAGCCTTTATATAAAAGTAGCGGAAGAAAAGAATATTATTTACCTATGGTATACAGTTTTTTACCTGTTTCTATGGCTACTATGATATTTATTGTTACATTAATTAATGGTATGCACTATAGATCTGAAATAATTTACGATAGAGAATATAGTGTTATATCAAGAAAAGGTTATGCTAATGATTTTATAAATAATTTCTATAATGGTGTTGGTAGATATGCTAATATTACAGAAAGTGTATCAACTTATATGAATATATTAAATGGAAGTACTCATACATTAAATGATTATATTGAGAATATATCATTATATTTAAGTACAAGATATGCTAATGACCACAATATTTCTACATTATCAATATTTATTAATGATTTAGATACTGTTAATATAGCTCTTAATAAAACAGATATGAATAATTTGCTTTTAAATTGGAGATATGATATTAACAATTTAGTTACAATAAATACTAATTTCAGACCTAATATTTCTGGAAATAACCTTACAAGATTATCTCAAGATACTAATTTTTTAATAGATATTCCACAAAATGCTGAAACATTTTTTATATATAATCCTATAATTATAAGCGGTAAAAATATTGGTTTTGTTACTTTAGAAGTTAGAAGTTCAGTATATCAAGATATAATAAATGATGCAACTCTTAAAAATGTTTTAGATATTTTCTTAGTAGATGATTTATATTCTATAAAAGCTTCAAATAATCCAGCATTATTGGCGGATACTCAAAAGAATTTAGACGAAGCTGAATTTGCTAAAGAAATAAAAGATGTAAGAAATAATAGTTATAGAAATAATATTAGCGATGTAAAGGTTCTTTATTTAAAAGATTCAAATAGATTTGTTATAAAATACTCCATATTTAATTTGTATATGCTTAATGTATGGGAACATGTGAATGCTTATGATAATAAATTGTTTAGAGAAACTATTATTAAGTCTTCTATAACAATATATTTAGGTTTGGCAGCATTCCTATTTGTAATTCTTCTTTTGATTCTTTCTTTAAGAAAGACTTTAGTATTTGCTAAAAACGTTTCAGAATCTTTGAGTGAAGGTGCAGGAGATTTAACTATAAGACTTCCGGTTATTAGTAATAATGAATCTGGAGAATTGGTGCATTCATTCAATAAATTCTTGGACAAAATAAAGAATATTATTGTTAGCGTAAAAAACAATGCTTATACTTTGACAGGAAACATTCAAAACATGAGAGCTTCTATTAGTATAAGTATAAGTGATTTTAGTACTATATATAAAGAGTTTGAAACAGAACTTGAAAATTCTAGTAAAATTGCTGAATCTTCTGCAAATGCTGCAAGGGTAAGTTTCATGCAAAGAACTAGATTTACAGCAGTTAATGAAACAGTTCAATTATTATTAGAAAATATTAATGAAATTAATGATAAAATGAAATCACAGTCAGAAGCTGTTTCTAAAACAAGTAGTTCAGTTCAGCAGATGATGGCAAATATTGTTACAGTAAGCCAGGGAGCTGCTAAAGCTAATGATTATGCTAAGATACTTTATACAGAGGCACAAGACGGAAGCAATATAGGTGAGTCTGTTGTAGATTCTATTCAAAGTATTAAAGAATATTCTAAACAGATAACAAATATTACACAAGTTATACATAGTATTGCTGAGCAGACTAACCTTTTAGCAATGAACGCTGCTATAGAAGCTGCACATGCCGGAGAACATGGACGCGGATTTACAGTAGTTGCTGATAAGATTAGAAAATTGGCAGAGGATACTGGTGAGAACTCAAAAATCATTAATGAAATTATTAATGAAACAACTCAAGCTATAGATCATACAGTTTCTTTAGCATTTAGAAGTTCAGAATCTATGGAAAAGATTTTGGAAGGTTCTAGCACTCTTGCTGATTTGATAGCTACAATATCTGGTGCTAATGATGAGCTTGATGTAGGAAGAAGAGAAATATTAATGAATATCACTAACTTGAATAATATTACAGAAGATGTTCAGGAACTTTCTCTTAAACAAATGCAGATGAGTTCAGCAGTTAGACAGAATATTTCAAGTGTTGATAAATTGGCAGAAGATGTAGTTAATGTAGTTAATGCTACAGAAAGTGAGATGAAAGACCTTGTTACTTCTATACAAAATGTTTCTAATTTATCCGCAACAAGCAGTAATAACATGCAGACAATGGATAAAAGAATAAAAGAGTTGCAATATATATTCTTACAATTATATAAATTGGTTATTTCTTTCAAAACAGAAAAAACAGAAGAAGATATTGCTAAAGAAAAGGCTAAAATAACTGTTGTAGATAAAGCTAAATTGAGATTAGAAAGAAAAGCCGAAAAACAAAGAATGAAAGATGAGAAAAAGAGATTAAAAGAGTTAAGAAGAGAGAGTAATAGAGAAAAAAAATAATATTTTGATTTTATTATGAAAAGAGTTACTATTTTTATTTTATTATTTCAGCTATTACTATTTAGTATAGTACATTCGGAGATATCTCATAAATTCTATTGGAATTTAGAGCAGGGAAAAAGAATAGAATCTGTAAAAACTGCAGATGTTGAATATTATGAAAATGGCATATTAACAAGCACATATAAAGAGAGAAATATTGTTGATTTAACCGTTATTGCTATTGCTCCGAAAGGCGGATATAGAGTAAGCGGAGTATTCAAAATATTTAGAATGATGAAAGGCGAAAAAGTTTTCCATCTTGATGAAGAATATGCAAGCGATTTTATTATCCATACAAATGGAAAATTTGAAGTTCCTTATAATTATTTTATGCCTAATGTAAGACATGTACCTACATTCCCAGATAATGAAGTAAAACTTACTGAATCTTGGAATAGAGAGTCTATAGAAATAGTTAAAGTAAATAATGCTCCTAATTTAACAATGGCTTTGTCTTCTGATTATTTATTTGCTAATGTTGAAACTAATGATGATGGAAGCAGAAATGCTGTTATACAATATCATATTATGACAGATAAAGATTTACTTCAGGCTGGACTTTCAAGAAAAGGATATCCTGAAAGAATTTATGGTTTTAATTATGGTACTTTTTTATGGGATATGGAGAAAAATATTCCAGTATCTCAGCAGGAAAGATATCAAATATTATTTGGTTACGGCAGAGAATTATCTTATGCTAGTTTACAATATAAGATGAATATTATAAGTACATATAAAATATATGATGCTATTACAAGAGAAGAAGAAGAATACAATAGAAAAAAATTAGAAGATAATCTTTATAATGATGACAGTGTTACTGTAGACACAGTTCCGGAAGGTTTAGTTGTAAGACTTGGTGAAATACTTTTTGATACTGATTCATATACTTTAAAACCAGAGGCTAAAAATACAATAGATAATATTGTCAAAGCTATAAAAGAAACTTATCCAGACAGAGAAATTATAGTAGAAGGTCATACTGATAATACAGGAAGAAAAGAATACAATCAGGAATTATCTGAAAAAAGAGCAAAATCGGTTGCTGATTATATGCTTCCCAATTTAGAGCATGATAAATTATCTTATAAAGGATTAGCTGACGAAGAACCTATAGCTTCAAATGAAACTCCAGATGGCAGAAGCAAAAACAGAAGAGTTGATATTATAATCAAATTAAGATAATGCATTTATATTTAATCAAATATATGTATAAACAGTTTTGTGATATAGATTGTTTGTAATAGTCTTGCAATATTAAAAAAATCATTTAAATATATAATATTTATTTAATAATAATTTATAAAAGATATAATGATTAATTATTGAAAAATAATAGCATTGATAAAATATATTTTTGTAATATAATAAATGTCTGAAAATAAATAATTTAAATATACAAATAATAAGGTAATGACAATATGGAACAATTTATAGATGTAGTAAGTTTTGAAATAGAAGCAGGACATGGAGGAGCTGGAAGCGTAAGTTTCAGAAGAGAAGCACATGTACCTATGGGCGGTCCTGACGGCGGTAACGGAGGAGACGGCGGAGATGTTATTGTTACTGTTGATGCAAGAATAAACAGTTTTGGAAAAATAAAAAGCAGAAAAAGATTCAGAGCAAGAGACGGAGAACCTGGCAGAGCAAGACTTAGTGACGGAAAAAAAGGTGATGATATTGTTATAAGAGTTCCTATTGGTACAGTTGTTTATGATGAGGATACAGGCAATATTCTAGCTGATTTACTTGAAGACGGACAAAGTTTTACAGTTGCAAGAGGCGGAAAAGGCGGAAAGGGAAATAAATTCTATGCTACAGCTACTAATCAAGCACCAGACTATGCACAGCATGGCTTAGACGGTGAAAAATTAAATATAAGACTTGAAGTAAAACTTATAGCGGATATTGGACTTGTTGGAATGCCTAATGCCGGTAAATCAAGTTTGCTTGCAAGACTTACAAGAGCCAATCCAAAAATTGCCTCATATCCATTTACTACACTTACTCCAAATTTGGGTGTTTGTTATTTAGATTATGAAAGAAGTTTTGTTATTGCCGATATACCGGGAATTATAGAAGGAGCAAGCGAAGGTGCAGGACTTGGTCTTACTTTTTTAAGACATATTGAAAGAACTGGAGCATTATGCTTTGTTATAGATTTAACTGATGAAGATGTTGTCGATACTTATAAAAAACTTAGAAATGAATTAAAGCAGTATAGTAAAGAGTTAATAAAGAAAAAATCTATAATAGTATTAAATAAAACTGATATGCTTGAAAAAGATGAGATAAAAGAAAAAGTAAAAGCTATAGAAAAGGCTGTAAAAAAAGAATATAAAAATAATAAAGAAACACATTACGAAGAACCTGAAATATTTGCTTTATCAGTATTTAGTTTAGATGGTGAATTATTAGATGATGTAATAAATGCATTCTATAAAGCAAATGAAGAAAGATATGACAATACTAAAAAAGAAACTAGAGAGCCTCTTTTACTTAATCAAAATAAAAATAAATCAAAATTAAAAACTAAAAGAGTATTCGGGCCAGTAGTATCAAAAAGACTTGGCAATTCTTTGGGAATAGATGTTATACCTCATAAGACTTGCAGTTATAATTGTATATATTGTCAATTGGGTTCTGAAGAAAATACAAAAACTAATCTTGCAAGTTATTATTCAGTTGATGAAATAATATATGAATTAAAAGAAGCTTTGCTTAATAATAAAAATATTGATTATATAACTTTTGCTGGTTCCGGTGAGCCTACTTTATATAAGGATTTAAAAAAGTTAATTTATGAAATCAAACAAATAACAGATATTCCAGTATGTATTATTACCAATGGTTCACTTTTATATAAACAAGAAATGCGTTCTGATTTGCTTATGGCAGATTTGGTTATACCTTCACTTGATGCTGGAAATATTGATACTTTTAAATTAATAGATCAGCCTAATAAAGAAATAGATTTTGATAAAATGGTTAATGGCCTCATAGAGTTTAGGAGAGTTTTTAAAGGTGAGTATTGGCTTGAGGTATTTTTACTTAAAGGAAACAACGACAGTAAAGAAGAACTTGATGATATAATAAAAATAGTAAATAAGATAAAACCTGATAAAGTACAGCTTGTTACAGCCACTAGAAGAACAGCTAATGAAAAGGCTAAGGCATTGAGCGATGAAGAAATGGAAAATGCTAAAAAATATTTTAATGCTCATTGTGATATTGAAATAGATGTTCCTAGTGTATCAGATAAAGCTAAAGGAAATACTAAAAAAATAACTGAAGAAGATATAGTAAATTTTTTAATAAGACAGCCTGATACAGTTCATATGATTGCTATTAGTTTCAATGAAGATGAGAGCAGGGTTAATGAATTATTAAAAAATTTAGTTGAAAGCGGAAAGGTTAGGGAAGAAATAGTTAATGGCGTATTATCTTATGCTGTTAATATTTAATTTGTAAAAATACTTTTTGACAAAATTATTTATTTTTATTATAATTGCTTATTATATAATTAAATTTTTATAGGATTATTTTATGTCAAATAAAATTGCAGTACTTTATAAAAGTAAATATGGAACTACAAGAACTTATGCTAAATGGATAGCAGATAAACTTCATGGGGATCTATATGGTATTGACAATGTAACTTTTCAAAATTTAGATACTTATGATTTTATAGTTTTTGCTGGTGCTTTGTATGCAGGTAAACTTTCATCAGCTAAAGGCATAAAAAAATTCTATAAGAAATTAAAGGGAAGAAAAAATTTATATTGTGTTATAGTAGGTCTTGGAGATCCTTCAGATAAAGAATTATATAATGGTTATGTTAATAAAAATTTCAATTCCGATGAAAAAGAAAATATGAAATTTTATTTTCTAAGAGGATGCATAGATTTTGATAAATTGAAACTTCATCATTCTTTGATGATGCTTATGCTAAAAAGAATAATATCTGCTAAAACAGTAAAAACAGAAGATGAAAAAGCATTATTAGAAAATTATGGTAAAAAAATAGATTTTACTAATAAAACTTCTGTTGAAGAAATAGTTTTGGATATAAAAAATAAAAATAAAGAACTTCAAAATAAATAATATTTTTATTTAAATGTAATTATATTATTTTTTAATCAAATATTTTAAATAATTATTCCTCATATAATAAATATTAATCTGAAATAAATAATTAACTTCTTTTTTCAAATAACTAATACTTTATATTAATTGATTATTTTATTAAAATCATATCCTATATTAGAGTTTTGAACATATATTATTATTGTTCAATGTAATTATAATGTAAAAATAGTTATAGAAAATTAAATATTAATATAATTTTACAATACATTTAATACAAATTTCTATAAAATTGTAAATTTTTTTAAAAAAACGAGTTATATATACGTATTTTTTATAAAAAACGCTTGTATTTATCCTCGTATTTGTTATATTATATATATAAGCGAAAATAAATAAAAACGCTTATGAAATATAAACGATTTATTAAAGGGGATATAAATATGACTAATAATAATAAATATGATATAGTAATAATAGGTTCAGGATTAGGCGGATTAACTTCAGGAGCTTATTTAGCAAAAAAAGGAAAAAAAGTATTGGTTTTAGAAAGCCATAATATAGTTGGCGGGTGTGCTACAGTATATAAAAGAAAAAATGTTAAATTTGAAGTAGGTCTTCATGAAATGGATATGGCTAAAAAAAGCAGGGACGGAAAACATGCTATATTCAAACAATTAGGTATTTATGACAGAGTTGATTTTGTTAAATTGCCTCAAACTTGGAGAATAAAAACAGAATCTACAGATTTAGTTATACCAGAAGGTTATGAGAATGTTATGAATACATTAGAAAAAGAATTCCCAGAGGAAAAAGGCGGTATAAAAAAGTATTTCGACGGACTTTCAAGAATAATGTATATGATAAGAAGACTTCCTTATGATTTGAAGTTTTTTGATTTCTTTTTCTATCCTATAACAACATTCCCAATGAATTTATATCATTTATTTACACAAAAGAAACTTGGAAATGTTTTGGATTCAATAATAAAAAGTGATAAGTTAAAAAGAATATTAAATATCAATATAACTTACTATCATGATAATCCTTATGAATTTACTTGGTATTACCATGCTTGTGCTCAAGGCGGATACTATAACCAAGCTTGTTTTATCAAAGGAGGAAGCCAAAAATTATCCGATGCTTTAGCTGATATAATAAGAGAAAACGGAGGAGAGGTTAGAGTTTCTTCAGAAGTTAAAAAAATAAATGTAAAAGGAAATATTGCTGAAGGCGTAACTTATTTTGATAAAAAGACAAAACAAGAAGTTACAGTAAATGCTGATTATGTAATAGCTAATGCTGCACCTAAGGTTGTTTATGATGAACTTCTTCCAAAAGGATATGAAGATAAGAGAATAAATAAACTTAAAAACTCAGTTTCTTTATATACAGTTTATATAATATTTAAGAAGAAATTTAAAGAACTTTATCCTAACAATGCATACTCTACTTTTATAAGTACAGAAAAAATGTTGAACACTCCATTTAAAGAAGATGCTAAGGGACAAAGAAGAATACCAGTAGAAGATAGAAACTTTGTATTTGTTGATTATTCTACAATAGACAGCGGACTTGTAGAAGAAGGTGATGAACGTTCATTTGCGGTATTGACAGGTCCTTCTTATTTAGATGAATGGAAAGATTTAAGCGATGAAGAATATAAAGCTAAGAAAAAAGAATTAGCAGAAAAATTGATAGACAGAGCAGAACAGCATTATCCAGGATTCAGAGATAATATTGAGTATTATGAAGTTGCTACACCAAAAACAATAAAGAGATATATTAAAACTCCAGAAGGAACAGCTTATGGATTTGTTCAAGATGGTTATTTGAAAAAGAGCCGTTCTGTAAGAGTATCTCCTACAGTTAAGAATTTACATTTTGCTAGTGCTTGGGGATTCCCTGGCGGCGGATTTACAGGAGCTATAATGAGCGGATATTTGGCAGCAAGAAATATATTGTTCCCTATAAAACCTTATATAGCGTTAAGAATACTTCTTTGTGCTGCTTTTGGAACTGCTGTAGGTACTATACATCATTGGCTTCCTGCTTTAATGAACTTGTTTAAGTAATAAAGTAATAAATAAAGTTTCACAGTCTTATTTATGTTAATGATGATAAGACTGTGAAAAATAAAAGTAAAAATAAATGATAATAATAAAAAGGAGAAATATAAATGAGAAATAAAATTATAACAATACTAATTCTTACAATGATATCAAGTATAATGGCTTTTGGACAAAATGCTGATGATATAGTCGGTTTATGGTACAGTCAGGCAGATGCTAAAAACAGAGTTTCTGTAGTTCAAATATATAAAGAAAATAATAAATACTATGCTTATTCATTTGCCTATCAGAATTCTACTGATATCGTAAATGATGTTAATAATCCTAAAGCAGAATTAAGAAACTTGCCTTTAAAAGGACTTGTATATTTATATGATTTAGAGTTTTCAAAAGGTGAGTGGAAAGGCGGTAAAATATATAATCCGGAACAAGGAAAAACATATAATGCTAAAGCTAGTCTTTCAGATAATAAACAAGAGTTAAAAATAAAAGCTACTATAGATGGTGCAGGACTTTTTGGTAAAACTCTTACTTGGAAAAAAGTGCCTAGTAATGAAGTTTCTAAATATACACCATTAAATAAAAGCGAATTAAGAAAACTTAATTAAATTAATATAATCAAATAATCAGTGTATAGTAATTACTGTACACTGACAAATAATATAAACAAAATAAAAAATATGAAATAATTATGAAAAAAATATTAGTAATGATGCTTATTATAATGATAAATATTCCGTTATTAGCACAGGAAAACGAAAAACCTAAAAGAGATTTAACTGATAAGTCTGATGAGGGTTGGTATTTTTCAAATCACTTTATGGGAAGATGGAATCATTTCGGAGCTTTATATCAGGGGCAATTATTTTATAAAAAGGCTTTATTTAGAGAAATGAACAATTTCTTCTTTGCTGATTCTTATGTACTTGCTGGAATAGAACAGGAATTCAGCAGTTTTTCAAGAACATCAGCTTATGTGGAATTTCAGCCTTTAATAGCATTGAAGTTTTTATTTAAGTTTACTTATGAAGCAGGACTTGCTGATCCTGGAAAACCTGTGTTAGTTGATAGTGATACAAAAGAATTTAATCATGCACTTCCTCCATTTACAGGGCTTAACCCTAAAACTAGAAAACCTCAGTATGTAGGCGGTAATACAATATATGTTCAGTTTGCTCCTACACTTACAATGGGAGGACCTGCTGGCCCTGGTTTGATAGCTCTTATATATACACCTTATATAAATTATGTTAGAGCTTTTGGTGTAGACAAAAATGAATATGTTTATTTAGCTAGAGAATCTATAGTTGTAAAAGCTGAGGACTTATATTTCAATCATGATATAAAATTGGGTTATAGTATGAAGGAATGGGGTATGGCTTTTGCTATCAATACAACAATAGAACATATGCTTTCAAGCAAAGAGTTATATAGAGTTGGTTTATTTGCTGCTTATTCTTATAAAAAGGCGTTAAAAAGTGTACCTAGTCTTTCTCCTTTTGTTAGTACTAAAATAGGTACTTGGCTTATTGAAAAGCATGTACAATATAAGTTTGCTATACAGTTGGATGCTGGTATAGAATGGAAATTCAAGTAATATTTTATCCCCAATACATATATTAGTTAATAGAAGCAAAGATTATTATAGATTAAAATATCTATAATAATCTTTGTAATAATTTACTTTTATCTCTATAGTTTGTTATAAATAATAATATTTTTATCAAATTATAAAAAATTAAAGAAATTAATTTGATAAAATACTATATAATGAAAAAAAGGAGAAATAAGACAAATGAAAAAACTATTTTTATTAACTGGTATGTTGTTTATTTGTTCTAGCATTATGGTAATGGCTCAAAATGCTAATGATGTTGTTGGTTTATGGTATTCTGAAAAGGATGCAGACGGTCTTATTCCTGTTGTAGAAATATACGAGGAAAATGGTCAGTATTTTGGTTACTTTTTCGATTATAAAGAACCTTATAATGGTCCTGATAAGAAAGATGTAAAAAATCCTAATAAAGAATTAAGAGATTTACCTGTAAAAGGATTAGTTTATTTAATGGGACTTTCTTTCGATAAAGGCGAATGGAAAGGCGGTAAAATATACAATCCTTATGACGGAAAAACTTATAATGGAAGAATGTCTTTATCCGATGATGGTAAAACACTTACTGTTAGAGGTTCTTTAGATAAATCAGGAATATTGGGTAAATCTATGAAATGGACTAGAGTTCCAGATTCTGAAAAATCAAAATATAAACCTATGAATAGATCTCAATTAAGAAAATTGAACTAATATTTCATAATATAAACTATTTTTTATTAGGAGGTTTAATCAGCCTCCTATTTTTTTATTAAATTTTATCTTATCGCCTATAGTACTATATATAATTCCTATAAGTATTAATGCTCCGCCTATAACTTGAGATATTAATAATTGTTCATTTAAAAGTATAACCGCTTCTAAAGATGAGAAAAATGGTATTGAGTCATATATAATAGCACCTTTTATAGCTCCTATTTTTGCTACAGCCATATTCCATAATATAAAACCTAAAGCTGATGGAAATATACCAACATATACAAGTATCAAACCTGATTGCATATTTAAAGCATGAGCATTGTTTGTCATGTATGTTAAAATCATTCCAATGATTAATGGTATAAGTCCTATTATAACCATAAGATAAAAGAATGTAGATTGAGACATTTCTTTAGGTCTTATTTTCAATGTTAAAGTATAAATGGCAAATAATATAACAGCAAAGAGCATATATAAATCTCCTATTGCAAATTGAAGATTCATTAAAACATTTATGCTTCCTTTAGTTATTAATATTACAACACCCAATATAACAACTAATAATCCTAATTTTTGATTAAAAGTTAATTTTGTTTTCCATACTATTCTGCTTATTATTGCTATTATGATAGGGGATAAAGTAGCAAGCAATGACATATTAGTTGCATTACTTGTATGTGCTGCCAAATATACAAAAGTATTAAATACTGTTACACCTAATATTGATATTATTATAACTTTTATCCATGAACCTTTTATGTATTTAATAGTTTTAATTAATTTTTTTATACAAAATGGAGTTAGTACTATAAAAGTTACAAACCATCTATAAAAAGAAATTTCTATAGGAGTTAAATGAGTTAAAAATCTAGCGGCTACAAAATTACCGCTCCATATAATAACGGCAAGTATTGCTAGTATGTATCCAGAATTTTTATTAGTTGAATTATTTTCAGACATATTGTTTTCCATTTATTTTTAATTAATAGCGTACTATATTATGATAAAATTATTTTTTTTACAATGTTTTTTATCATTTTGTTTATTTGTAGCATAATAAATTACCGATATTATTGATGATAATACAGCAATAATAGTCAATACAGTATAGGCGATATTTATAGAATATACATCTATTAGTTTACCAGTAATAATTGGGAATATAAAAATACCAAATGAATATGTTGATTGGAAGAATCCCATAGCAGATGATTTCTTTTCCATATCTATTTCTTTTATAGATTCGCTTGTTAATAATGCTGCTAATATACCGGAAGAAAAACCTCCTAATATTTGAGATGCTATAATTATATATACATTAGAAGTAGATATAACAGTTACACAATATATAGCCATAATTATAAAAGAAACAGGTATATATATTTTTATATTGTTTTCATTCTTTATTTTACTTGGTAAAAATGAACCTACTATAGCAAAAAACATACTAATTATTGAAGCAGCTCCTACATTTTGAGCAGATCCTCCAAGTTCTTTTATTCTATTTAAAGTGAATGATATAACAGCTGACATTTGTACGCCTTGCATTACTATAGCTAGAAAAGAGAATACTATTAATCTTTTATTATTTATTACAGAAAATAAGTCTTTTATTGATAATTTTCTATCTTGTTTTTTATCTTTCAAAAATAGTCCTAGTATTGCTACCAATGCTCCTGAAATACCGCTTACATATAATAAAAATTTCATACCGAATTTATCATAAGAAAATGCTGCTACTAAAAAAGCAATAAACATACCAAGAACGCTTGCTACTAATGCTTTACTTGTTGCTTTGTATTCTTCTCTTTTATCAAAATAGGATGCATATAGAACCATAAATACTGTCCATATAGAAGCTGATATTCCGCATAATGTACCGCCTATTAAAAATCCATTAGCATTTAAATTAAATATTCTTACAAAAGCACCAAGAGAAGTGAGAATTCCCGCAAGTATTATGAATATTTTACATCTTCCTACATAATCATTAAGGAGTCCAAATGGAAATTTTAGGAACATTTGTGCTGCTCCATAAACTCCTATTATAATTCCTATTAAAGATGAGCTTATATTTATAGAAGATAAGTATGTAACTTGATATGGAATGTATACATATAATGATATCCATAAAAATGTCATAATTGCAAATAGTAATTGAGCCATAAATAGTATCCCTGATTTGTAATTTATTTGAAAAAGTTTTTAACAAAAATGAAGCTGCTTAATAGAAAATTAAACAGCTTTTTATATTATATATTTAAACTTTTATTTGTAAATTAGAATTTCTCTATATTTATTTCAGCAACAGAATTAAAGATGTAATTTGGTCTGTATGGGAATTGCTGAACCATTTCTTTTGTAGTAACTCCTGATAGTACAAGAGCAGTTTTCATACCAGCACCAAGTCCTCCTAGTATATCAGTGTCCATTCTATCGCCAACCATTAATGTATTTTCACTATGGGCATTTATTTGATTTTTGGCAATAGACATCATTACAGAGTTAGGCTTTCCAACTATATAAGGTTTTTTTCCTGTAGCAGTTTCTATTGCAGCAAGTATTGGGCCTACTGCAGGTACTAATTCTCCATTTGGAGCAGGGTCTACTATATCCGGATTGCATCCTATGAATCTTGCACCTTTATTGATTAAATGTGTAGCTTTAGTCAGCATATCAAAGTTAAATGCATTTGTCTTTCCTACAACAACATAATCAGGATTAACATCATTTATACTATATCCTACATTATATAATTCGCTTACTAAGCCGCCAGTACCTATAACATAAGCTGTTCCGTTAGCTAATTGTCTTTGTAAGAATATAGCTGTTGCTTGTGCTGCAGTGAAAAAATGCTTTTCTTCCAATCCGTTTACGCCTAATGATTCTAATTTTCTTTTTAAATCTCTTGGAGTTTGTTCGGCATTGTTAGTTAAAAATAAAAATGGCACCTCTTTATTTAGAAGCATATTAATAAAATCTTCAGCACCATCTATTAAATTATTGCCTCTGTATATAACTCCGTCCATATCTGATATTATGCTAATCATTTATTCCCCTTTATTTAATTCTATTTATTTCATTGAATTTTTTATGATTATTAAATTTAGATTATAACACCATTATTATTAATATTATTGCTAATAAATTGTATAAATATAAAATAAAAAGTCAATTATAATTTTTTTATTTTATACTTGTGTAAAATGTTATATAAGCCTTATACTTGTAAAAAAATATATTTTGTATATAATAAAATAATATAGTAAAAATGTTTTTACTAACGAATTCTAGGGGGATTATGGTGAAAAAAACAGCTTATATTATAATTTTTATTTTTGCATTAATTTTTTATAGCTGTTCAAATTCTAGTCAAACAGATAATACTAATATTCAGCAACATACTAATACATTAAATACGAATAATACTCCGCAAAAAGAAAATGCTTATTTTGATATGAAATATGTTTATAAAGCAGTTAGAGTTAATCAAACTAATTTTAATAATGCTTTGCTCAGTTATTATCAAGATGTTAAATATACAAATATTATAAATAGAAATAAAGATTTCCTTAATAAAAAACTTGTTGGGGATAATGATATAAAAAAATATGCTATAGATTTTATTTCTAATGCTTACCATAATCATTATGTAAATGAAATGAATTCTGCCGATTTAAATACAGATGATTACTCTTATTATTATGCTTCAGAGTATAATCATGTAGAACAGAATTTGGCTTTAAAAAAAGCAAGAGATTTACTTTTAAGCATAAAAAACAAAGACCCTGAAATTTACTTAGCTTTATTCTTATCTCATTTAACTACTGATTCATTATATTATTTTGATGATATGCAAAATTATTTACAGGAATGGAAGAAATTAGGCGGATCAAATATTAATATGATGATAGGTATTGTTAGTGAGGCTAATAATATAAATAAAGTTTATTCTAATAAAATGAGATTTATTAATTATATAATAGAAGCTCCAAAAGATTTGGCTGTTGAAAAACTTGTAGCAGATGCTTATCAAAATGGATTTTTGAATGATATATCTAAAACTTCCGGTTATTTAGATATTTATAATGAAAATAATTATAATCTTTCTTCAATAGTTTATGAAGGTACAAATAATAATCTTGCCTATTTCTATATAGTAGAAGATAAAGTTAATACTAATATAATGAATAAATATTTACAAACTTATGTAAAAACCACTTTGCCTAAATCAAGAATGACTAATGATGCTTATTATAGAAATTTTTATAATCTTGATAATTCATATCCTAAAGAAAAATACGATGAAATGGCAGATTTATATTTCTTAGAGTTTAAGAAAAATACATTTGTTTATTCTCTTTATAATGATAAATTAGAAGATGTATATTATTTTAATCCGGCATTTATTGGAAATACAAAGTATGCTTCTTTTGAAACAATAGAAACATTCAATTTCCGTCTTGGTGATGATTCAAAATTAATTTCTTCAAATACAAATATTATAAAGATTGCTGATGTAATAGAATTGGCAAAAGATTCAAGATTTGTAGTTAATGGAAAAATAGATAAAGAGGAATATGCTAAGTATTTAGATGAAATATTATATTTTCCTTTAAATAATCCTTTGATTTTCTTATGTGATATAAATAATGATGGTAAAGAAGAAATAATGTTAAGCGGTACTTATAAGAATCCTGGTAAAGTGGGTGGAATAGCATCTTATACTTTGCTTTTAAAAGATAATTTAGAATTAGATTTGGAAAGTATTTCTGGTAAGGCTGTAAACAATTTAGATAGGCAGGGATTAAATTCTAAACAAAAAATATATAATGAAAATGGAAAGAATAAAATTCTTCTTATAGATACAATAGCTAATATAGCGCAAGATGTATTCTGTGATAAAGATGTTGTTAAGGTAGATGAATTTACTTATAAAAGTTATAGTTTTGATTCTAAATTATTATGGAAAGGTGAAATAGAAAATGGTGTTCCAGAAGGAGCTTTAAAAACTGATGCTAGTTTTGATATGTTTAAAGCAGGAAGCGATTCTGATAAGGTTATAGTATCTGATAAAACTTTAAGAATGGCTGATAAACTTATAAGTGATAATTACTACAAAGAACGTGAAAAGTTAGATGAAAAAGGACGTGATAAGCTATTAGAAAACAGACGTGCCGAAATAAAATTAATTCAAGATAAACATGGCGATGTTTTAGGAATAGAAAAAGAAATGCTTAATATACTTGGTATAGAATAATTGATTAATTAAATTATTTTGATAATCTAAAATTTACCTAAACAGCTATATTTTATCAAAAATAAAATTATATTTTCTTTTTAATATATTGGGATTTACCCACTGCTAAGCACACAGTGTGCAGCTCTGCGTGCTTACGCAATACCACCACTTCTTTTACGACCGAAGGAAGTACTGTAAGTATTGGTATAAGGCATAGCCCGCCTTTGGCGAGAACCTATATCCTTGATAAACTTGGATACACTACACGAACAACTGCATTTGACGAAGTCCACCTTTATGTGTAATCCAAATGTAGAATATATCCTATATTTAATAATGTATCATTAAAATATAAAGTTCTAGCAATTGCGTTTTTTGCTACTTTTTTGTGCGACAAAAAAGTAGGTAACATTTATATAAAGTGTATCAGATGACAAACTTAAAAATTTTCAGTATATAATATCAAATGTTTCAATTAAATTGATTTAAAAAGAATTCTATTATATATTTTATATAATTTTTATTGTAGGATATTGTATGGGAAGTATAGAAAGTCATATAAAAAAAGTTACAAATAGTAAAGATATTTCAGATGAGATTAAGCGTAGTGTTGAAGATTATGTGTATTTGAAAAGTGATGAAGTACCTGAAAGAGTTCATTCTATAATGAATAGAAATGATTTTGATGCTTTTATTAATGATTTAAGTAAATGCAGACAAGATGAGAGAGAATCATATAAAAGACTGCTTATTCTTTATATACATAATAATTATGAATATAGAGAAACTAATACTTACAATATTATAAAATTTTATTATTTAGATGATTCTGTAAAAAATGCTTTTCTTTATTATATTTTTGAAAACAAAGAAAATATTATAGGAATTCATTTTTTTATAGATTTTTTAAAATGTTATAATTTAATTTTTAAAGAATTAGTAACAATAGATAATAAAATAAAAAATTCTTTTAATAGATTTATAGAAGAAATAAAAAATAAAACTGATGATGAAATAATTAATGAATATAAAGATTATCAAATATACTGTCCATTATATATTTTATCACAATTAATAATACATACCAAAGATAAAAACTTGGCTCTAAAATTATTATCTATAATTTCAAAAATAGAAAATAATGAAAATATAATAATTAGAAATATTTTATGTTCTTTATTTTTAATAATTGATGTGTCAGAGGAAATAAAAAATAAGTTTGTAGAAATTTTATTAAATAATAAAGGTTCATCAGCTTTATTTATGAAGGATATTAATGTCTTTTATAAAAGCGAATATTTTATAAGGTATATAATAGATGTTAATTATACCACATCAGATAATAAATATAATAATGTAACTTTAACATATCCATTTATTAATGAGCTTCCTGAAATATTACAGAAAATGTTTTATTTATTTAAATCTAATTCTCAAAGTATAAAATTGGAATTAATAGAATTATTATATAATGATGATAGAGATAATTTTTATAGCATGTATAAATTATATCAGGAATCTGTATTGCTTGATTATAATAATTCTAATCCTCAATTAAAATATAATAACATGCATTTTGTAGATAATTGTATTGATATTTATTTACTTATGTCTGCATTTTTATTTAATAAAAAAGAAAATGAAATTATATACAATAATATAGTTGATAGGGCAGTAGATTTTCTATTTAATTTTTTAGATCCGCTTCCTGAATGTTATGATGATTATAATGATTATAAATATTTGATACATAATATATTTGAATATCATACTTATATGCTTGCTTTATTATACGATTATAATGATAAGGCTAAAAACTTTATAAACTCAACTCTTTATTCTTATATTACAATAAATAGTTTTATTTCAGCTAGAAATTATTTATATGATGAAACAGTTTTCAATATTGTAAAAGAAATATTTACTTTAAATGATAAAGTAAATATAATAGATATTTATTTAACTTACTATATTTATACAAATGCTATATATTCTGCAGATAACAAGAAAAAAACATTGTTGAATATATATAATATTACAGAAATAGGTAATGATTATTTAAAAGATATTTATAAGTTTATTAATGATGATAAGTTTATAAAAAATATTTCTAAGGATATTAATTTTACCATAGATTTTTTGAATACTTTATATAACAAAGAAAGTAAAATAGAAAATTATAAATTAGTATTAAAACTTCTTGAAACATCAAAATCAAAAGAAATAAAAAAGACATGCATTAAAATATTAGAAAAATCGGAAAGCAAAGTAAAAGATGATGTAATTCAGAAACTTGATAAAGCTAAAGGAGAATTTGAAACTTCATTAAAAAGCATAATAAGAATTTGGGATATGAGCAGATTTAATGAAAGTTTTGAATTTGAAAATATAGAAGAAATAATCTCTCATGTAGATAAATATTATAATGAAGGATATGAAGAAAAAATCAATAAGTATAGCTTTATAGAAAAGGAAATATCAAATGTATTATTAAAAGATAAAAAAACATTAGTGCCGTTAAAAGTAATGAAGTATATTTTTACTGAATATATAGCATTAAAAGAAATAAATAAATTAATAGATATAGAAAAAATCATTAATCATTTTGATATTGAATCTTTCAGAAATGCTTTATCAAATATTTATAATGAATTTGTTAATTTGAAATATCCTATAGAATTAAAAAACATATATATTCTTTACTCTTTATATATGAATGACGAAGCAGTGTTAAAATTAAAAAATGAAATTGATTATTTAACTAATAATGCCAGAGGAGCATTGGCGGCACATATAGTACAATGTATGGCATTGAATGGAAATAAATTGGTTCTTGTTATGCTTGATTCTATTTCTTTAAAGTATAAAAATAATCAAGTTAAAAATGCTGCTAAAACTGCATTAGAAAATGTTTCTTCTATACTTGGAATTAGCAGAGATGAACTTATTGATAAAATAATACCTGATTTTGGTTTTGACAGCAAAGGACAAAAGATTTTATCTTATGGAGGAGAAGCTCAAAGAACTTTTATTATAAGCATAAATAATGATTTTAGTTTATCTATTAAAGACAATCAAAATGATAAAATAATAAAATCTTTGCCAGCTCCAAATAGTAAAGATGATAAAGATACTGCCTCAAAAGCAAAAAAAGAATTAACAGAATTAAAAAAATCTATAAAAAATACTGTAGAGAATCAAATTATAAGATTGAAAAAAGTATTATTAAATGGCAGGAAATGGAGTTATAAAGGATTTAAAGAAGTATTTGTGGATAACCCTTTAATGAATATATTCTCTCAAAAACTTATATGGGGCATTTATGATGATAATAATAAATTAATAGAGTCATTCAGATATACGGAAGACGGTTCTTTTAATACAGTACATGATGAAGAATATATATTTAAAGATGAATTAAAAGATAAAAAGAATATAACATTAATTCACCCTATAGAACTTGATAATGATATTTTATTGAAATGGAAAAATCAATTAGCAGATTATGATATTGCACAGCCTATAGAACAGCTTAATATGATTTATGAGCTTCCAGAAGAAAAAGATATAAATAAAAATCTTGAAATAGTATATCATGATAAAAAGGTTAATCCTTATGCATTAATGAAATTGGCAGCTTCTCTTGATATGAAAAGGGGAGATGTTTTAGATGCAGGAACTTTTTTTGAATATTCTTTGAAAGATGAAATAGCAAAAATAATGTTTGTAATTCATTTTAATTATTTGATGGTTGGTTATGTTCAGGAAGAAGATGTTGATATTGAAAGAGCAGTGTTTTATAAATTAGATGAAGATAATAATTTTGATTTTAATTCTCCAAGCAATCCTTTGGAATTGAATAAAAGATTTGTATCTTCTATATGCGGTTTAGTTAAAGAATTGTAAGGTTTTATAATAGTGGATAATATAGAAAACAATAAGAATACAATATTTTATAAAAATATAGTGAGAAATTTTAATATAGTTATAGGCATTAGTTTTATAATGCTTGTATCTATAATATATATTACTTCTGTATTTAATGTTCATATTCCTCAATTAAATTCCAATACAGATTTGGGATTATTAGAAAGTATTTTAACAGAAAATTTTATTTATTATACAAAAATATTTTTTTCTTTTTTAATGCCATTAACTTTTTTTATATTCATGTTTCTTTTTGTTCTGAATCCTATTAGTTTAAAGTCCTTATTAATATCTTTTGTATTAATTTTTTTAACTGCATTTTATTTATATAAACTTCCTTATAATATATTGATAGAACCTGTTGATAATTTAGATTATTTTATAAAATTAATTATACATATTATAGCAGCAAATTTTATTATGCTTTTTATTGTGGGATTAGCATATATTAAATATGATATTAAAAAATTATATATTCTATCTGATTTTTATACTATGATTGCTGAAATTATAATATGGAGTTTATTAATATTATTTATAATTTCTTTGATAGTATCTTCTGTTATTGCTTTATTTTATTTTAATGGAAAGATAGAAATAAAAAGTGCAATTAAATTTTTATTAAGAAATGATATGAAGAAATTAAAAATACTAATGTCAATTTTTATTGTATTAAAGGTTTCTATTATATATTTTTCTTATGTTATTTATAATAAGATGATTAATACTAAGCTCTCAATTAATATTTCAAGGGTACTTTCTTTATTTATATCAGCATTTTCAATTTTTATTATAGTTATGATTTATAAATATAATTTGTTTAATCATCATTATAATTATTTCTTATTGCTTGCCTGTTTTGTTTTCATGGTATTTTTTGTATTTAATATTATTTTATTTAGAATAGATAAAGAAGCTAAAATATTTGATTATATTATATATATTGTTTCAAATGTATCAGGATTAATATTTTCTGCCTTTATATTAATAAATTGTATTAATAAATTTTCAGAAGTATTTATTATAATCTTTAATATTATTATAATTACCAATTTTATATATAATATAGTATTTTGTATTATTAAAAAGTATATAAAATTCATATTTCTATATAATTATTTGTATATAATCTTTTTATTTATATCATTATTTTATTGACTTTATAATTTTTATATATTATACTAGATATGGGTACAAATAAGGAGTTTTATGAGTTTTAGTAAAAAATTATTTTTAATAAGTTTTTTTGTATTAATCATTATTCCTTATAATGCAAGTGCGGCTAATTTAGCATTAGGTGCTATAAGCCAATTTGGTATGAGCGGCGCTAATACAAATTCTTCAAAAATATTTCCTTCTGGTTTCAGGGATTTTGATTCAGGATTTGCTTTTTCAATAGGACTTAATCAGCCTATTTCTTCATCATCAAAGATATCTTTTTCATTATTGCTTGATTTAGGATATTATCATGATTCTTATGATTTTAAATATACAATAGATGGAAGAAGGGCAACTGAAAATTATCAGTTTGAAAGTTTTTTAGTTGGCGGATATGCAAGATTAAATTTTGGATTTATATCATTAGGAGCAGGCGGAGGAGCTAAAATTCCAGGTTCTGCCACATATAAACTAAATTCTTATGACCGTCATAGATTTTATAGATTTAATTTTGGAGATTTAAGCGATATATTTGAAAATGTTGTTATACCTTATGTGAGATTTTCACTTGATTTTACTGTATTCAACTATTTATTAATAGGTGTATATGCAAGTTATGATTTTCCTCTTTATTTCCAATATAATAATTATATAAATGATGTCATTATTAATAAAGACTCAATAAGTGCATTGGATATAGGTATTCAATTTGGCTATTATATCAATATAGATTTTGATAGAGATAAATATTATTATTTGTAATGGGGGGGATATATGAAAAAAATAATTATTTCTATGTTATCTGTTTTTTTATTTGCATCATTCAGTCAAGCTTATGGTGCTGATTTTATAGCAGGTATTATTGGCAGATTTGGTGCAAGCAGTGCTACAACAGACAGAAGTAAAATATTCACAACAGATTTTAGAGATTTTGACAGCTCTTTTTCTTTTCAGCCTGGCGTATTTTGGGGATATGATGATTTATTATCTTCAGCATTTTTATTTGATATAGGATATAATAAAGACAGATATGAAATAAAATACACACTTAATGGAAAAAGAGTTCTAGAAAATTATAAATTCAGCAGTATATCATTTGGTTTATTTCCTAGACTTAATATAGGATTTTTCTCTATAGGTGTTGGAGGTGGTATTAAATTGCCATTTTCTTTAAAATACAGCATAGAGGGTGATGGTTACAGCCATGATAGATATTCATTAGATTTTGGGGATATAAAAGATTCTTTTGAAAATTGGTATATACCTTATGTGAAAGTTTCAGCTGATTTTTTGATTAAAACTAAGAGAAAATTTATGCTTTCATTTGGTGTATATGCAAATTATGATTTTCCTATTAATATAGATAAAACTGGACCATTACAAGAGATTAGTATAAATAAAGAATCATTGGCAGCATTTGATATAGGCTTCCAATTTGGTATGTATTTCTTAAGCAGATAATATTAATATTTTATTATAAAAATAAAGGGCCTTGTATTAATTACAAAGCCCTTTTTTATTTATATATTATTATTTTTGAATTAATTTAAACCAAATTTATATATTGTTCTATGATTAAATTCTCTGTCAGGATATACAATTATACTAGGGAAATGATTAAAATTCAAAGCACAAGGGAAATATTGTGTTTCTAAACAGAATGCTTCATGTTTATTAAGTGTTTGATTTCTAACCTTACAATTATTAAGAGAATTAGCAGTATAAAATAATACAGAAGGCATAGTAGTAAATACTTCCAAACTTATTGAAGTTTCTTTTGATAAAACTTTTACTCTTTTTTTGTTTATATCATTATCATCAAATATAAAGCAGTTATCACATCCGCCTTTAGCTTTTATTATTTCATCTATTTTTTTAGATTCAGTAAAATCATAAGGAGTATTTTTAGTTTTTAATATTTCACCGGAAGTCATATCATTTTCATCACTAGGCAAATAATATTTAGCATCTATAAATATTTCATGATCATTTATTTTACCGCCTCCATTTAAATTGAAGTATGAGTGATTCATTATATTTAAAGGAGTTGCCTTATCAGTTGTAGCAATATAGTCTATTATTATTTCATTTTCATCAGTTATAGTGTATTTTACCATTAAATTAACATTTCCGGGATATCCTTCTTCACCATCTTTTGAAACGTATGAGAATAAAACTTCATTATCCTTTTTTTGTACAGAATTAAATGTTACATAAGAAAAACCTTTTACACCGCCATGAGTATGATCTGGAGATTTATTAGGAGTTATATTGTATTCTTTATCATCTATTTTGAATTTAGCTCCCATAGTTCTTCCTGCCACTCTGCCGACAGTAGCTCCCATGTGACCATTTTTAGCTTTTTCTGAATAAAATTCTATATCATCAGAGCCGAATCCCACTTCTATTTCTTTATTGTTTTTATCTTTAAAAAATATTCCTGTTATAGTGGCTCCAACTTCAGCTAATTTTACTTTTAATCCCTTATCATTTTCTAAAATGTACAGGTATGAATTGTTGCCAAAATCTTCTTTTTTTGATCTAAACATAATAATATCCTTATAGTGGTTTATATTATATATTATACATTATTTTGAATTTTATTTATATAGAAAAAGTTTAGAATAAATTATTTTTATATACATGTATAAGGTATATTGACAAATGAGTTTTTATGTATATACTATTTAGTATAGATAATATTTATAAGGTATAATATGTGACTATTAATAGAGTTAATTGGTTCAATTACAAATTTTATAAAAAATAAATTCTTTAACAAAGGTACTAAGACAATTAGGTAGTAGTTTACCATATATTTAATAGATTTGATTTACCCCATCGATATCAAGGAAGATTAATTTCTTCCTTGGTACATTATTTATGATATTTTATTAATTGTTTATTTACCGATCACTTGTATGTGAACTTTTCTGTTTCTTGGGCCGTCAAATTCAAAAAAGTATATATCCTGCCAAGTGCCTAATACTATTTTAGAGTTTTCAATTATTACAGTTAAACTTGGTGCTACTAATGATGAAAGTACATGAGCTTGAGAATTTCCTTCTCCATGTTCATAATTATCATGCTGAGGTACTAATTTATTAAAAGCATTTTTCATATCAAATACTACATCTGGATCAGCATTTTCATTTATTCCAACAGCAGCAGTAGTATGAGGAACAAATATTACAGCAATTCCGCTTTGTATTTTTTCTTCATTTACACATTTTTGAACTTCGCTTGTTATATCAACAATATCAAATCTGGCATTTGTTTTTACATTAATAGTATGCATTTTTTATCCTTTTATTTTTATATTGTTTATATCCTATACGATAATACTTTGATTGTCAATTTGTTTAAGAGCCATAGATATTGCACACTTTTAGTTTAAAAAAAAGATGGTATTCCTTATA
>NZ_JAWLQI010000007.1:0-68736 GCF_036997785.1 Brachyspira pulli | reverse complement strand
GATGACGGCATACTAGCATTTGCCACACCTAATGGAAACGGACTCAGCGGTAAATATATTAAAAAACATATTTTCATTAAATATGCATTTAGTTATGTTTATGTGGATAGATTTTAAGTAATAAAGATATTAATTTATAAGTTTTTAATATATAATTTGTATAATAGGATAATTTTATGAATAATGATAATACGGTTATATTAATTGTTTCAGGAGGTTTTGCTGATCAATTAAGATATTATAGAATAGGGAAGTCATTAGAATCATTTTACAATAAAAAAGTATTGTATGATATAAGCTGGTATGAAAAATGCGGCATGGATAATATAAAACTCAATAAAAGAAATTTTGAACTTCTAAATATATTCAATGATTTGGATTTTAATGTTTATGATGTTAATGTTATAGAAGAAAATATTTCTTATTATAATTTTTTTAATTTTGTAAATAAAAGTATTGATAAATCACAATTCTTAAATGTTGTAAATAATACAAAATGCATTGAGGGAATATTGATATTTGAAGAAAAGAATACTAATATAATTTCAGAGTATGGGGAAAAATTAAAATTATCAGATGTCCTTAAATTATTAAATTATAATGAAATACTTAACCTTGATAAATATTTTATTAATATATTGAATGATGATAATAAAATATTATGTGATGATATTATTAATACTGAAAACTCTATAGCATTGCATATTAGAAGAACAGACTATATTTACAGCAGACTTTATACTGATATAGATATTAATTATTATAAAGAAGCTATTGATATAATACAAAATAAAGTTAATGATAAAGTAAAAGTATTTTTATTTTCAGATGATTTAAATTGGGTTAAAGAAAATATAATACCATCAATAGAAAATATATATGATTATAAGATAGCAGATATAAATGATAATGAAAGAGGGTATTTTGATTTTTATTTAATAAGTAAATGCAAATATCAAATATCCTCTTCAGGCAGTTTTTGCAAAGTTGCTTATCAATTTAATACTTTTAAAAATAAAATATTAATAACCCCAGATAATATAAAAGATTTATTATAAACAATTTAATTTGAATATTTTTTTAATATGCGGCATATATTGTTTACTATTTTTGTATTATTAATATCATAATCATTGCTTTTTAAATATGCATAAACATCATCACCGTTATTATCTTTTTTATTAATATCAGCATTATGTTTTAAAAGCTCTTTTATAATATTTTCTTTAAGCATTAAGGCAGAATACATTAAAGCAGTAGTTCCATTATTATTTGTATCATTAATATTTACATTATTGTCTATAAGAAGTTTAACTATACTTTCATCATCATAGTTGCATGCATATATTAATGCAGTAGTACCTTCATTATTTTTAGTATTAACATCAGCATTATGATCTATAAGAAGTTTTATAATATCAGTTCTTTTATAAAATATTGCTACAAGTAAAGCATCAAAGCCTTGTTTATTTTTGATATTCAAATCGGCATTATTTTTTAATAAAAGTTCTGCTATATTATAATGTCCGTAAAATGAAGCAAATATTAAAGCAGTCCAATTTTCATTATTAATCAAATTTACATCAGCATTATTTTTTATTAATTCTTTTGCTATGTCGATTCTATTGAATATTGAGGCAAGCATTAAAGGACTGAACCCTTCATCATCGAATGAATTTATATCAATGCCTTCATTAAGACATTTATTAAATGTGTTTAAATCACCGTTTTTACAGGCTTCAAAAAAAATTTTCATTTTTTAATTCTTCACAATTAAAATATATTATAATAATTTATCATATAATTGCAGTATTTAACAAATGGTTTTATTTAGCAGTAAAATAATATTATAAGAATATTCTTTATATATTGATGATTTACATATATTATTAAATATGATATACTGTATCATCGTAAAATTATATATAGGGGGGATATAATGCTCAATCTAAGTCTTTTAATACGTTCATCTATAAATATAGTTCAAGTAATAAGTTATGAAACAATGAGAATAGAAGGTCAAATATCTCATACTGCGGCAGAGTTAAAAAGGGATTGGTATAAATGGAATACTGCTTCAGGACTTAAAAAATTTGATAATAATACTAAAAATTTCAGAATCATTGAAAACACAGAAGATAACAGAGCTGTGCTTGATTGGTATGAAAGTGATGATGCAAAAAATTCTATAGTAATACTTGAAGAATTTGATTTGCAATTAGGCGGATATAATGGAATACAATGTAATCCTTATTTGGTTAGTAAGATGAGAGACATTGCCATATCAAATTATACAGACAGAAGTTTAATACTTCTTCAAACAAAAAGAGGTCTTCCATTAGAATTGGAAAAAGATGTTTATATAGTTGATGTTGATTTACCTCAAAGGGAAGATTTAGGAGTAATATTTAAATCCACCTGTAAAAAATATAATGTAAGCCCTAGCGGAAATACAGATAAAATAATTGATAGTGCATTGGGCTTAACAGTAATGGAGGCTGGACGTGCATTTTCTAAAGCTATAATTCAAACAGGAAAATTAACAGAAAAAGAAATATCAATAATAATATCCGAGAAAGAAGCAATAATTAAAAACAGCGGACATTTAGAGTATTATCATCATAATGAAACATTAGATGATATAGGCGGACTCGATGTTTTAAAGAATTGGTTAAGAAGAAGGGGCAGAGCTTTTGAACAAGGAGCTAAAGATTACGGACTTGAAACACCTAGAGGAATACTTCTTTTAGGAATACCGGGAACAGGAAAGAGTTTATGTGCTAAAGCAGTTGGGGCAGCTTGGCAGTTTCCTATTATTAAACTTGATATGGGTAAAATATTCGGCGGAATAGTAGGGGAGTCTGAAAGCAATATAAGAAAGGCTTTAAAAATAGCTGAGGCAGTTTCACCTTCTGTTCTTTGGATAGATGAGATTGAAAAAGGTCTTTCCGGTATGCAGTCATCAGGTGCTACTGACGGAGGCACTACTTCAAGAGTATTAGGTACTTTCTTAACTTGGATGCAGGAGAAGAAAAAACCTGTATTCGTTGTTGCAACTGCCAATAATATATCAGGACTTCCTCCAGAGCTTTTAAGAAAAGGTCGTGTTGATGAGATATTCTTTGTTGATTTACCTTTAAAGCCAGACAGAGAAGAAATAATAAAAATACATTTAGGAAAATATAAAAGAGACCCAAAAAATTTTGATGTTTCAAAGATTGCTGATGAATGCGAATATTTCTCTGGGGCAGAAATAGAAGAAGCTATTAAAGAGGCATTATTCAGAGCATTTGATGAAGGAAAGGAAATAACAACAGACCATATAATTGAAGCTATGAAAAAAACTTATCCTATATCAAAAACAATGAAAGAGAATATAAGCGATATGAGAAGATGGGCAAAAGCAAGGGCAGTTTTGGCTTCATCTAATGCTTGGGAAGAGGATGCTGATTCAAAAGGCAAACCAATACCTCAATTAAAACAAGAGCAGTATAATCCTTTTATTCAATAACATAAAAATAGGAGTTATTAATATGAAAGAAAAGATAGATATAATTTTAAAAAATGATGTAAATGAAGATGCTTTTATTAAAGCTGTTAGAAAATTCGGATTTAAAACTGTAAGAAATTATGATTTAAATAAATCAACTTTTGATAATGACAATTTGAAATTTACTTTGATTAAGAAAAAAGATAAATTCAATATAATTATAGATAATCCTGATGTGAATTCATTGGCTAATTCTATGGGAGATTGTGTTAATAATATAGTGAACTTCCTCTTAGAAAATAAAGCTGTAAATGAAGAAGATCTTATTAAAAGAGAAATAGTTTTGGATAAGAAAAAAAGTTCAAGCATGCCAAGCGGAGCAAATGTACAAAAGATGATTACTAAAAAAGATAAAAAGATAGAAGTAAAAGATATTTATGATTTTCCTGAAGATTATCCAGTAAATACTGATGATATTATAGAAAGTATAAGCGGAATAGAAAATGAAGAGCCTAATCAAGTTGTTAAAAATATATTTCCTTTTCAAAAAGAAGATAATAAAATAAATATAAAAAGTTATGAGAATGCTGTAAAATATTTTGTTAAATACATATTTGAAGAGTATAAAAAAGAATTAGATTAATAAAATAATTAAAGGGTTATTCTGTAAATAATTATGAATTGTATTAATGAATAGTTTTTTAACTTTTTCATTAATACAATTTTTTAAATAAAAATTGTTAGTGCTTGTTTAAATTTATTTGTCAGAGTTTAAAAATAAATATTTTTATTTAAAAAAATTATTATTAAAATATAAGCGTCAATTTTTGTCATAGGCATTAACTATAATTAAGTTAAATAATAAATAATAGAGGTTTAACTTTATGGATATTTTTGAACTTATTTGCAATAGTATAGATGATTTTGATGACGGCTTTGAAAATGTTTTACAGTCATTGAATGAAAAAATAGAAGGCAGTGAGAACAAATCAAGAAGAAGTGTAAGGAAAAATAATACTGCTGTAAGAAGCCGCAGAAGAAATACAGCAAGAAGAAAAAATAATAATATAGAAAATAACAATATTGTAATTGATGCTGATGATACTAAAGAAATAAAATATAATATAGAAAGATTAAAAGAAAATATTAATAAGTTAAAATATAAAGCAGATTTAAAATTTAATGAAATAAAAGAGCTTATAAAAGATTTTGATTATGCTTCTAAAAAGAGCTATGAAGAATCTTCTATAGAATTACAAAATAATTTACAAGATGAATTAAAAAAAATTGATAATATAAATAATGATGAAGATTATAAAAATTACATAGAAAGTGTAAATAATATAATAGCTTATATTAATAATCTATATAAAAGTGCTTATTATAAAAAGAATAATAAGTCCTCTTTATCATTTTTGATTGGAGATGATGAGGATATAATAGATTTGATAGCATATATAGATTAAAAAAATATATAATTTATTGGGGGTATATTATGAGAGATTATTTTGAAAATAAAACTGTAGATGAAACTTTGAATGATTTAAAAAATGCTTTTAATAATTTTTATAATTCCAATAAAGAAGCATATTATAATTTTATGGAATACGTTGATGATATAGAAGAAATTGCAAATGATGTGGCAGATAAGTTAAATGATATTGCTGATGATATTAATGATATAACAGATAATTTATTTAATGGCGGGTATGATTATAAAGAGAGCAGAGAAGAAACAAAAGAAAATAAAGAGTATGACAAACAATATAAAGATAAAAATTCAGAAGCTAAAAAAGAAAATAATAAAATAAAAATAAAGATTAGTATAAAAGAGTTAAAAGAAAAAATAAATTCTACAATAGATAAAGGCAAAATAAAATTAGATGAAATAAAAGAACTTATAAAAGACTTTGATTATGCTTCCAAAAAAACTTATGAAGATTCATATATTGAACTTGAAAATAATTTAATCAATGATTTTAATAATATAAACGAAATAAAAAATTATAATGGACTTATTGATTTTTTGGAGAAATTTAATAAAGTTATAGATTATATAAACAATCTTTATAGAAGTGCTTATTATACTAAGAACAATAAATCTTCCTTAGCATTTTTGATAGATGATGAGGAAGAAGAACTTAATTTAATAGAGAAAGTAAATATAGAAGATTTCAAAAGGGGGCAATAAAAAATGAAAGAAGAAAGAATTACAATTACAATCAATGAAGATGGAAGCCTTAATGTGAAAACTGAAGGCTTAAAGGGCGAGGCTTGTTTAGATGAAGTTAATGCTTTGCTAGATGAGGTAGCAAACATAAAAGAAATTAAAAAGACTGATGAGTATAATCAAAGAATCAATACTCAAAATCAGCATATACAAAGAGGAGGAGTAAAATGAGCTGTTTAGTTAGAACTACTACACCTTTTATTAATGAAGAAATACTTTTAGAGGCTTTAAAAAATTGCGGTTATCAATATGAATTAAGGGGAAATAAAATTTATCTGCCTGAATTGAATGTATATAGAGAAACATATTTCAAATTAGTTAATGGTAAATATGTACTCAGTTATGATAGCTATAATGTTAATATATCTTCATTGCTTCAAAAATTAGAAACAGAATATAATAAAGTTTATGAAAGAAAGTTAGAAGAAGAAAGAGAAAGACTTGAACGTGAAAGACTTGCATTTATAGAGGCACAGAAGAAAGCCATTACAGAAAAAGCAAAGGCAAAGGGCTATAGAGTAATGGAAGTAAAGAAAGATAATAAAATTCAGCTTACTTTAGTTAGAGAAATTAGATAAATGCGTATAGCACATATTAATAACAGTTCTTACATTTATGGTTTTGGAAATAGTTTTGTAATATGGACTCAAGGCTGTAAATTAAAATGCAAAGGCTGCTGGAATGAATCTATGCATGATTTTAAAGGCGGTGTTGAAATAAGCATTAATGATTTAATTCAAGATATAAAAGACTCCGTTTCCAAGTATAATATTGATAATGTTACTATACTTGGAGGCGAGCCTTTAGAACAATTAGAAGAACTTCTAATATTAATGCAGAATATAAAAAATCTTAATCTTGGTATCATACTTTATACAGGATACGAAAAGAAAGAAATTGAATCAAGCGATAAAATAAAAATAATGGAGTATCCGGACATATTAATATCAGGAAGATACATAGAAGAACAGAGAAATATTAATAATCATCTTTATGGTTCAGAAAATCAATTAATGGAATTTTTAACAGACAGATACAAAAAAGAAGATATTATAAACGGCACTTATGTTGAAATAGATATTGACAGCAGTGACGGCAGTATAAACATGTATGGATACCCAGATGATTTTTTTGATTTAATTAAATAATAAAAATTAAAAGTAGTTTATTAGTTCTATTAATTTATTTTTAATTTCTTTAAAATCAGAGTTTAAATTTATTGTATTAACTGAAAAATATTTATCTTGTATTTTATATTCTTTGTTAATATTGTCAGAGCATAGAGGATAAAGTAAAACACCTTTTATAGTTTTAAATTTTTTATTGACATTACTCATATAAGAAAACATTTGATATAAATGCGAACTTCTTATTGAAATTTTATCATTATTTTTTATTAAAATATTTTTATAAAATTTTGTATCTATTATGAGGCATTTTTCTTTATTATAAATCATGATATCAGTTTTCATTATAGGTATATATTCATTATTATTTATCTGCCACTTAATAGATTTATTTTTTACTTTTATATTTTTATTATTTCTAAAATGCATTTTATAAAAGTTTAAAACAAATTTCTCATAAAGTATATGCATTCTTTTTTCTTCATTAAAATCAATAAAGGAATACTCATCACTATTTTTATTAACTATTAAATGTTTATGTATGAATTTACAAATATTAATTATAATTTTGTAATGCATATTATTTCTATTGTATTTTAATGATTTGAAAGTGCTGTTATTAACATTTATATTTTTTATTTTTATAAAGTAATGATTTAATTTTATTAGTTTCTCAAGAATATCGTTATCTATATTTTTATAATTTATAAGTTTGTTTAAAGTTGATTTTATTATTTGATTAAAAAGTATATCATTAGAGAGAATATTATAACTGCATACCAATTTTTTATAATTGATAGTATTTCTTTTTATAGATTTAGAAAAGTTAATTTTTCCTTTTAATACAGATAAATCTTCTTCTAAAGTTATATATCCTTTATAAAAACCTCTTTTAATTAATTTATCTAAAAACATATTCAGAATATAAGCCATAACATTATAAATATTATCAAACTTTTCATCTCCTAAAATTTCTTTTTTATCATTATCTTCATCAATAATATTCCAAACATTCCAAGCATAAGAGAGCATGTAGTATATATTTTTAATAGATATTTTTATATTGTTACTCATATTCTAAAATTATATTCAATAAATTCGTATACGCTTCTCAAAAGGCGATATTTTACACTTGCACTTTTTGGTTCTTTGACTCTGTCCGCCTTTGGCGTGCGGCGGGAAAAAGAACAATATAAAAATTGACAAAATTAAAAATTTTCAGTATATAATTGATTTTGGTATTTTAAAATTGAACTTTTATATATTACTTACACTATTGATAATATCTTTTAATTCGTTAAAATCAATAATTACATTAGGATAATTACTATCTAAAACAAAATAAGCCAATTCAATATTATCTTTTTCAAAATTAAAATATAGCTCAACTTGATTTAAAATCATTTCTTTTTTTGTTTTGCCTCTATATTTAATAGAATTTTTTCTCTAAGTTTTAAAGAGCTATGTATATCGTCTTTAAATGCTTCAATAGTTTTATTCATTTTTTCCTATATTAATTTTTGTATTGGCGATGTTTTTTATTTTTTCTTAATACTTGAAGGAATTTTTACTCTCATATTTATCCCCTTAAGATTTAAGTATTGAATTCAGAGCAATTTATATTATAATAAAATTAATATAAAGTTCAAGAGGTTAATATGTTAGAGGATTATAAATTTAAAGTAGATGAGATATTAAAAAATGGACAAGCTAAATTAGTGGAAGTTACAAAATCAGATGACGGTAAAACACAAGAAAAAAGAGAAATAAATTTGAATGAGCTTAACGGAGAAGGATATGAAATTGTAAAGTTAATGCTTGAAGATTTAATAATCAGATACGGTAAATAATGTAATTTATTAAAATATTTAACAACAAATTTTTACTAGGATATGCTATGTATAAAATTACTTTAAAAGATTTATTTTCTACAGAACATTATTTTATAATACCAAATTATCAGAGAGGATATAAATGGTCTCAAGATAATATTAATGTTTTATTATATGATATAAACTCAATATATGAAAATGATAAAAAAGAACATTGTCTTCATAATTTAACTGTAATAAAAAATAAAAAGAATAATGCGGAATATATAGAAGTTATAGATGGTCAGCAAAGACTAACTACTATATTTCTAATTTTTAATTATTTGAAATATAAATATAATGGATTAAATATTAATTACACATTAGATTATCAAATAAGATGGGAAACTAAACATTTTTTAGATAATAAATTAAATGATGTAATAAAAAAAATAACAAAAGAAGAATATGAAGAATCAAAAGAATTATTTGAAAGAATAAAAAATACAAAAATAACTAATGGTAATTATGAAAGTACATACAATAAACAAGATATATACTTTATTTGTAATGCTCTATTTTCTATAGATAAATGGTTTAATGATAATCCTAATAATAACATAATAAAAAATTGTGATAAAATTTATTTTTATGAACATGATTTGACAAACAGACAAATAAAAGGTGAAACTATATTTGCTAACCTCAACAGCGGAAAAATAGATTTAACTGATATAGAATTGATAAAAGCAGATTTAATAATTAATATAAGCAATCAAAAATTAATAAATAATAATGATGTTTTAATAAATGAAATAAGAAGTAATATTGGAAGATTATGGGACGAAATGGAAATTTGGCTTAGTGAGGATAAAGTTTGGTTTTGGATAACTAATGGCAATAATAGTAAAAATTATATAAATAAACTGCATATATTATTTGAATTATTACTTGGTGAAGAAAAAGATAAAAAAGAAGATATGTATGATATATATAAAAAACAATTAAAAAAAATGTCTTATGAAGATATATTAGAAAAAATAAAATATTATTACTATACAATAAAGAACTGGTATTATGATAATGATTTTTATCATTTAGTAGGTATTGCTATAGGTATAGGAATCAAATTAAAAGATATAATAGAATTATCAAAATATAAAACAAAAAATAAGTTTATAGAAAAACTAATAGAAGATATTAAATCAAAAATTAATATATATACTTGGCATAAAAAAATATATGTAGGAGATTATTATTATAATGATTTAAATTATTATGATACAGGAGACTCTATAAAGCAAATATTTTTATTACTCAATGCATTGGAAGGATTTAGCAATGATCATTTTAATGATAGCTTTAGATATAGATTTGATTTGCACCATAAACAAAAATGGTCTATAGAACATATACTTCCGCAAAATCCAAATAAAGAAAATATTGAGCATTATTTAAAAGATTTAATTTTATATTTAATCAATATGAGTAATAAACAATATAATGAAAGTATTAATAATATACAAAATAAAAATATTAAAAATTTAATTGAAGAATGTCGTGATGAAAAAGAAATTAATGAACTAAAAATAAATGAATTTATAAAAAATAATAAGGATTATAAATCTATACGAGATGCTATTGATAATTTAGGTTTTATACATTCGATAGGGAATTTAGCTTTGTTAGATAAAAATACAAATTCAGCATTTAGTAATAGTATATTCAAATATAAAAGAGATGTATTAATAAAAAAAATCACTAATGAATGTGGATTTATACCTCCTTTAACTTTAAAAATATTTTCAAAAAATTTTGATGGAGCCGACAGAGAAAAAGAATATTGGACTCATAATGATTTTGAAAAATATACAGAATATCAAAAAAATAAATTAGAAGTATTTTTTAAGTTTAAATAATCAGAGGTAACATTATGAATAGTACATATAAATTAATGAATTTATTAGAAAATAACTTAGTTATACCTGAAATACAAAGAGATTATGTTTGGGGAAATAATGAAACGGTAGTTAAACGTTTTTTAAATAATATAAAAAATAATAAAAAACTAGATATAGGATTTTTTTATTCTTATAAAATTTATGATGATAGTTATGCTCTTATAGATGGACAGCAAAGAATAACTACATTAATATTACTATATTGGTATTTAAATATTGAAAAAGAAAAATTACAGAACTTTAAATTTAAAGTTAGAGAAAATTGCAATAATTTTTTAATACGATTATTAAAGTCAAATAAAAATGATATAGAAAATTCAATACAAAATAGTCAATTAAATTTAAGCGAAAAAATAAAAAATAGTTCATGGTATTTAAGTATTTGGAATGATGATCCCACTATTAAATCAATGCTGAAATCTCTTGACATTATAAATAAGTTTATAGAAGAAAATAAAGAATATGATATTAAAAACAATATTAATAATATTACTTTTACATGTCTGGAACATAATAATAGAGATATAGAAACTAAATATATACTTTTAAATAGCAGAGGCGCCACTTTAACTTTAGAAGAACAATTAAAACCAATATTAATAGAAGATATAATAGACATACAAACAAAAAATGAGTGGCTTGAAAAATGGGATAAAGATTGGCAGGATATTTTATGGGAATGCAGATATGATAATATTTATGATAATAAATACATATGGAATGCAGTACTTTACTGGGTTAGAGATATTTTTGTAATAGAAAAAACAATTTGTAAAAAAGAAAATATAAAAAAAGATTTGAATAATTTAGATTTTGAATATGATTTGATTAGCATATCAGGAAATGAGAATAAAAAATATGTTTTAGATATATTGGATTGGGTTATTCCAACATTAAATTATATTAATAAAAATATAGAAGATATAAAAAAAGTTTATGAAACAGAAAACTATAATGATTTGGAATGGATATTAAAAGGTAAAATAGATAGCAAATATAGTTTAGAACATAGCTATAAAGTTATGATATATAGTGTTTTATTCTTATTCAAAGAACAAAAAGAAGAAAATATTTCAGAATTGGATTTAGAAAAAATAAGAATATTTAGAAATCTAGTATTAAATACAAATATAGACAGTTCTAACATATATAATGCTATATCATCTTTAAAAAAATTATCTAAAGCTGATTCTATTGAAAAGCTAAAAGAATTATTATCTAAATCATTAACGGCGATAAATAATGAGCAGAGAAAAGAAGAACTATTAAAACTTAAAATATTTGATGAATATCCTAATTATAAAAATATTATATTGGATATTGAGAAATCAAAATTATTCAATGGAAAAATAAAAAATATATTTATATTAATGCTTTCTAATAGTACATATGATATAATAGAACTTTATAATAAAAATACAATTTTTACGAATGAAAATATTGAATCTTTATTTAATCATTTAAAAGCTAATGATTCTGATATTTTTCAAAAACTATTTGCAAGGTATGAAGAAATTGATAAACTAAAGATTAATATATGGGGTGAATTGTTGTTTGAAAATAACGTATATAAAAGTGATAATAATTATATATGGATAGAAACTGATGAAATTTGCGGAAGTTTAGTTTTGAATTATTTATATAATGAAAAGAAATATAAAGATATTAATGATTTTTTATTTAAGAGAAGAAAAAATAAATTGAAAGAAATTAATAAAAATATAAGGGATATAAAATATATAGATAACCCTATACATCAATTATATATTATATATGTATTATCTTATGATAGAGAATATTTTATTTTCGATGAAATAAAAAAAGATAATAAAAATTTTGGTGTATATGGAAATGAATTTGAAATACCAGAAGAGGAAAAATACAAAGCTGAAAAATCTCCATTTAATAAAAAATTATTATTTCAAAGCTATCGTTATCAATGGAGAGGAGGACAGCCTTATGTGTCATTCGATAATGCAAAAGCAATTAAAGAATTAAAGAATACTTATGAAATATAGTTATTTTATTTTTATAAAATTAAAGTATAATATTTTAACAATTAAATAAGGAAAAAAACATGAACATCGAAGAAGCTAAACAAAAAATTGAACAATTAACAGAAACTATTAATTACCATAATAAACTTTATTATACAGATGATAACCCTGAAATAGAAGACTATGAATATGATAAACTTTTCAGGGAATTAGAAAATCTTGAAAGAGAGTTCCCAGAATTAAAAAAAGATGACAGCCCTACTAATAAAGTGGGAGGTACTATATTAGAAAAGTTCGAGAAATTTGAACACCCTATTGCTATGTACTCACTTTCTAATGTTATGAATGAAGAAGAATTCTTGGAATTTGATAATAGAATGCAAAAGGAACTTAATCAAAGTAAGATTAAATACACAGTTGAAAATAAATTTGACGGTCTTGCTTTAGAACTTATTTATGAGAAAGGAAAACTTATAGTAGCAAGCACAAGAGGTGACGGACAAGTTGGAGAGAATGTTACTAATAATGTTAAGATGATGAATAATGTTCCTAAAAGCATAAAAGAGAAAAACAGATTAATTGTAAGAGGTGAGGCATTAATAACAAAAAAAGATTTTGAGGCATTAAATAAAGAAAGAGAAGAACTTGAAGAAATCCCTTTTGCTAATGCCAGAAATGCAGCTTCCGGCGGATTAAGACAATTAGATAGTGCTGAAAGTAAAAAGAGAAGATTAAAATTCTTTGCTTATCAGATTGCCAATTATAAAGATTTTGATTTAACTAATGAATATAAATCAATGGAGTTCTTATCAGAATTAGGATTCACAGTTGAAGGCGTTCACCCAAATATTGATGCTAAAAAAGTATTAGAAACTTATTATGATATACAAGAAAAAAGAAGCAAAATGGATTATGAGATTGACGGACTCGTAATAAAAGTTGATGATGTTAAGCATCAGGAGAAATTAGGATTCTTGTCACGTGCTCCAAGATTTGCAGTAGCATTCAAATTCAAGCCTGAAGAAAAAGAAACAGTATTAAAAAATATTGAGGTTCAAGTCGGACGTACCGGAGCATTAACACCAGTTGCTAAATTGGAGCCTGTTCAGGTTGGAGGCGTTACTGTTTCAAATGTTACACTTCATAATCCTAACGAGATAAAATCAAAAGATATAAGAATCGGTGATACTATTGTAGTTATTCGTTCTGGAGATGTTATACCAAAGATCACAAGAGTAGTATTAGAAAAACGTCCTGCTGACAGTAAGCCTTTCGAGTTCCCTAAAAAATGTCCTGTATGCGGAGGCGATACTGCAGTAACTGACGGCGATGTAATTGTAAGATGTATTAATGAAGAATGTCCAAGTAAGATTACAAGATATATAGAATATTTTGTTTCAAAACCTGCTATGAATATGGAGAGAATAGGAAAAGAGTGGATTGCAGTATTTACAAAAAGCGGACTTGTTAAAACTCCAGCTGACCTTTACAAGATAACAAGAGATGATTTATTTAAGTTTGAAAGAATGGGCGAAAAATTAGCAGGATACATGCTTGAATCTATTGAGAACAGTAAAAACACTACTTTAAAAAGATTTATATATGCATTAGGTATTCGTCAGGTTGGTGAAACTACTGCTGACTTACTAGCTAAATATTTCACATCAATAGAGAATTTCAAAAAGGCTACTATTGATGATTTACAAAATATTGAAGGAATAGGCGAGATCAGTGCTAAAAGTATTTACGATTTCCTTCATAATGAAAAGACATTAAAACTAATAGATGATTTACTTGCTGTAGGGGTTAATCCGGTATTTGAAAAAGTTGTAACAGTGGAATCTCCTCTTACTGGTAAGAATGTTGTAATAACAGGTTCAATAGAAGGCTTTACAAGGAATTCTGCAAAAGAAGCTGCTGAAAGATTAGGAGCAACTGTTCAATCTGCTGTATCAAAGAACACAAATATTTTGATTGTAGGTGAGAAAGCAGGAAGCAAACTTAAAAAAGCTCAGGATTTAGGTGTAGAGATCATGGAAGCTGATGAGTTTATAAAGCTTGCTAATGGCTAATTTTTACTAAATTATATTTGTAATATAATTTAATAATATAAAAAATATAATATTATAAATTATATATAAAAAATCCATATTAATAAATATAAAATGGCTTGACAAGTATCGGTTTTTTAATTATATTATATTATATAAATATAATTAAAAAGGAGTTTTTATGTTTGGAATAGGAAAAACAAAAGTAAAAACAGAAGAAGAGTTAAAAAAAGCCATTAAAGATGAAGTAGATACAATAGAAATAACAGGTGATTTAAAAAATAAAATTATAAAAATTAAGGCTAAAGGTAAAGTAGGTTTGATAGTTGGTATAGGTTTAATATTAATTGGCGGGGCAGCAACCATTCTTAGCGGGGGATCTGCAGCTCCTGCCACTATTCCTGGTATGGCGATAGCGAAAGCTGCTCTATTACCACCAGCTGCTGCAGCGGCTGGCGGAGGAAGCCTAGGAGGATTAATCAGTGCTTTAGGAATAGGGTCTGTTGGAGCATCTATGCTTAATTCTTTAAAAAAGTATGAGATAAAAGAAGAAACAGATAAAAAAATTGTCTTAAAAAGAAAATAATTATCTATTTTTATAATAAATTAGAATACATAAAACTAAAATAACTATAAATAAAAGACTGTAGATAAAAAATATTTGCAGTCTTTATTTTTTGCTTTTTATATAAAAATATTCTATTTATTATTGATATTTAATTTTATTTGTATATAATATTAAATATCAATAAAATAAGGTAAAATATGGAAGAAAATATAATTAATAACACACAATTTGATTTAATAAACAGCAAAGAAGAAAGAAAATATTTAGCTGAAAATTTAAATAATTTTAGTATTCTAAATTTAAATAATTTATCAGATGAAGATAATTATATTGTTAAAGGAGCTTCAGAATTATTAAAAGCTGCCATATTGTCAAGTGAATCATCTAAATTATTTAAATCAAAATGTCCTTTAATTGATAGTGAAAAAACAAATAATTATATATATGCTAATGTATTTGAATATCTCATCTTAAAAATGAATGAAAAATTAGAGTGTATCATCAATAAACTTGAAACAGATGAAATATTAATACAAACTGAAAAAGAAAAAAAACAGAAGGTTAGAGATATAATAAGTATGGTATGTCGATTAAAATCAGCAATAAACTCAAGCAGAATAAATGATGATTTAGAAGAATTAAATACATTAAAAGAACAAGCTCAAGATTTTAATAATTATTATATCAAAAAATATGAAAATATTTTTGAACAATTTCCTAATGAAATACATTTTTATTTTCCTCTTTGTTATTTTTATTATTTTCCTCCTATAAACTTGATACAATATATAAGAAGAATAAAACTTTTTGAGAAGTTATTTAAAGAGTTTTATTTAATCAATAATCTATATGAACTTTCATTAGAAACTTTAATTTATATTAATATAGCTTTATGTAATTATTATATAAAGACTTCAAACTTTAAAGAAGCAGACAGTATTATCAATGAAATGTTTGATTCTAATAGTTTATTTAATAATAATGTAAAAAAAGTAAAAGATATGCAGAAAATAAAATCAGAGGAGCCTAGAGGTTTTGTAGGGCAGAGGTGGGAGTTTACATACGGACCAGCATATTTTGACTTTCATAGAGAACAGGCTAAAATTAGGATAAAAGCGGATGCATATTTAAAAAATAATTTCTGCTCTTATATAGAATTATTAAGAGATATTAAAAATATAATGAGCGAGGAAATATATATTTTAGAGATAAATGATATTAAATATTTGATATTCAAAAATAATTTATATATAAATGATATTGGAATTTAAACTAACTAGGAGGTATTTTTTATGATTATTAATCCTTTAAGATCACCTATTGAACTATCTATATTCAAATTAAATGTGAGAAGAAAATTAATTAGGGATAAAATATTCTTAAAATCATTATCTTCAAAAGTTAATAAAATGACAGACAAACAAAAGCAAAGTAAACTTTTCAAATATCAAAAGAAGAAATATAAAATAGATGAATGTATTGCCGAAGTGGAAAAAGAGATTAAAAGGCGAGAGGAACAGTTAAAACTTTTAAATGCTGTACAGTTTGTAACTTGGATTTAAATTTTTTAAACGCACGGTAAGCTAAATTTATAATATAATAAAATTTGAATTCTAAATAACTTTATATTTATAATTATGTTTTACGTGCGGTGTGTAGATTTTAAATTTAAAATAAATTAGGGTGGGTGTTAGAAAATCTTTTTAAATAAAAAGGAAATAAAGATAATATTCAAAATTAGATTAATAAGAAAGAGGGTGGGGAGTGAAAGTAAGTTTTAAAACTTTATTTACATTTGCCCGCCCTTTATTCTTTATAATAAATTTAAAAATTTTTTGTTCTAATTTTATTTATAGTTACAGTAAAAAAGCATGCCCGCCCAAGTTTTTATTATATTTAGAATTTATTTAACGCACGGTTAATGTATTTTTATTTATAATGAGAATTGTATTATTGATTGATTTATATTTATAATTTTGTTCTGCGTGCGGTTAAGAATATAAATAGGGAGGAACTTTTAAAAAAATCCCTCCCCGAATGTTAATAAAACTCTACGGAATTTATTGAATTGGCAATGTTATACAAAGAGTCATACTCATTGTCTAATGGAAATGTATAATTTAATACAAGATAATTTGAATTCTTTGATTCAAATATTACATAAAATAAAATTGTATCATCTAATTTTATTTTATATTGTATATTCTTGTTTCCATTGATATAAAAATAGTCTTTTAATATATTGTTTTGATGCTCCATACTGTTTATGTAGTTTATGAGTTTTTTTAAAGAATCTTTTTCAGCTTTCATATAACCTACTAAACATGTAGTTCTAGTATTTTCTTCTAAAAATATACTTTCTATATTATATAAATCTTTAGCATATCCTGTATTTTCTATTATATAATTTTTTTCTTTTGCTGATAATTTAACAGCATTATTCAAAGGCATAAGTTTAGCTTTTATTGACTGTATATCATGCTTATTATTATATGATACATTATTACCAAAACTTAATTTCTTGAAATTTATATTTTTATCAGAAAATATATCATTATTAAAATGATTAGAGCATGAAATTAAAAATAGTGTTAATATAAAATATAGTGTTTTCATTTTTGTATTTTCTTATTTTCTTACAGTTACAGTTCTGCTTGTAAAACCAAGTATTCCAGTAAGTAAGTTAATAAAGAAATCTCCGGCATTACTTCTAGTGTATATTTCATAATTTTCAGCATTGCCTGCTAGTCTTTCAACATCAACATCATTCATAGGTACAGCTCCACAAAGTGCGTACCACTGTTTTCTTGTTACAGTAACTCCTGTTTGCGGTCCATTTCCAATTAAATGCCTATGCTGAGCACAGGATAAGGCAAATATTGAAACAGCCAACAGTAAAATTATAAATTTCATCATAAAAAGCTTCTTAAATATTATGGATTTTCACTTATATAGTGAACATTGTTCAGTTTAACATAATAAGTATGTTTGTCAATGAAAAACACTAAAAATAAAACATTAATACTAATTTGTTCAGTTTGCTTATTAGTAAATAATCTTAATAAAAAATTAGTTAATAATTTTGTAAAAATTGATTGCATATTTTTATAAAATTATTATATTTTTAATATAGATATGTGATAAACAGTTACAATAAAAAGTAATTATATCACATATAATCCAATATAATTTTTTATAATGGAGGTAAATTATGGCAAATTTTGTAAATTATAATTTTTATTTTTTCACAGATAAAGACTATGCATTGTTACTTAAAGAGTATAATGAAATCATTCAGAAAAGTTTTAAATCAGAGGCAGGTAATAAAAATATTAGTACTTCATAATAGTTTTTATATGAAACAAAATCAATGATATGATATTTATAGTTTAGTATTTAAATTTCCAATTGAGTTTCTTATTATCTGTATTACAACTCATAGCATTTCTTGAAAGACAGTATATTTGTAAGTTTTAATCATATTTCATTGGTTTTGTTTCATAAAAAAAGAGAAATATTATAAAAATACTTCTCTTTTATAAACGAAAAAAATTATTGAAAATCAGATATGTATTAAATTATTTACCAAATACTGCTTCATAATCTTTTTTGAATTTTTCAATACCTTGATCAGTTAATGGGTGTTTAGTCATTTGAAGTATAACACTGTATGGAACAGTAGCAATATCAGCACCAGCTAAAGCACATTCAGTAACATGTATTGGGTGACGTACACTTGCAGAAATAATTTCAGTTTCTATAGCATGAGTAGCAAATATTTCTGAAATAGTTCTTATAAGTTCAAGTCCGTCCATTGATATATCATCAAGTCTTCCTATGAAAGGAGAAACATAAGTAGCACCAGCTCTTGCAGCAAGTAATGCCTGATTAGCAGAGAATATCAAAGTAACATTAGTTTTAATTCCTTCTTTAGAAAGAACTTTTACAGCTTTTAATCCTTCATCAGTCATAGGGATTTTAACTACCATGTTTTTATGTATTTTAGCTATTTCTCTAGCTTCTGCTATCATATCTTCAGCTTTTACAGTAGTAGCTTTTACTTCACCAGATATAGGGCCGTCAACAATAGTAGTAATTTCTTCTATAGTTTTTTTGAAATCTCTTCCTTCTTTAGCTATTAAAGATGGGTTAGTAGTAACACCGCAAATAACTCCCATATCATTAGCTTTTCTAATTTCATCAACATTAGCTGTATCTATAAAAAACTTCATTTAAAAGTCTCCTTAAATAATTTATTTTGAATGCTATTATATATCTTAGAGTATATTTTATCAATAAAAAATTATTGTCTTTTTATATGATTAAATCAAATAAATACTTAAATATCATTTATTGGTAATATCTTTTATCAAATCATAATAATGCTTTTTACCTTGGAAAATATCCTGAGATAATATTCTTTGAGCATTTTCGTATTTAAATATTGTGAGATTTGATACTTCGCTTTGATCTATAGGAGAATCATTTGTAGTATAGTAGAATTTATTATAAGTGCTTATTGTATCTTCTATTTTTTCTTTATATAACAATGATATAACACTATTGGTATAATCGATATTTAAGTTCACTGCTATAAATAATGGTATATTTTCCGGAGTGAAATTTTCATTTGCTTTGTATGCTCCGTTAGTTCCGTCCCAAATTAAAATAGGTGAAGGCTTATAATCATTTAAAAAGTTCTGTTTTATTTTTTCATCTAATTTTGAACGTTCTATTATAGCTTTTAAATAAGGGTATAAATGATCATGTTTAAATATTATAATGGCATTTGGAGAATGTTTTAATATTGTATCTCTTATTTCTATAATATTTAAAGCAGTCATTGCAGAGTTATCAAGAGTTTCTATTATATGCAGTTTATCATTTCCTTCAAAATTATCTAAAAACTTTTTATTATTATCAGCTATATTTAAATCATTCGATAAATGCGAATCAGTATGTCCTAATATTGTAAATCCTGCAGCAAATACAGGAGTTTCTAAATTTGAAATATTTGTGCTTAAATAAGTATTGATATTAGTAGTGCCAAGTCCGAATATTTGAGATTTAAATCCTATAGAAGGATAGAATGTTTTTAAATTATAAGTGTTCAATGCTTCTTCCAATGCTATAGTATAATATCCGTTTCTTGAAAGTAAATCCGGGAGTGTGTCTCCTATTTTATCTGATTGAGTTTTTGGATAAAGAGGACTTGAGGCAGTAAGTCCTGCAAGTCTTGCATAGAAGCTTCCATTGTTAACATTAGGTGCTATTTTCCTTGAATTATTAGCCCATTTTCTATATTCTTTAGTGAATGGATCTTTTTGAAATAGTTTTGAAAAATGTGAATAATCATAGAAGGATTCTAAGAATATTAAATATACATCTCTTTTAAAACTATTTTTAAGTTCTTCAATTTTTACTAGATTGTTTGTTATAGTGTTTTCAACATTGCTTGCTATATTAGGATAATTATTTTTTAATATGTTTATATAATCATAATCTATTTTTTCATTGTTATATATAAAGTTTGTATCCGATTGATTGCTTAAAATTGAAGTATTTAATTTTTCAAGTTTTTCAATTTCATTAAAAATATTTTTTGTTGATTTTAAATAGAGTACTGATACATCTCTTTTTGATTGATAGTCTTTTAATAAATCAATAGAATTTGAAACGAGTTCTTTACTTGGTTTTATTTCATTTAGCCTATCATAATTTATTCTATAGTTGATAGTATTTATTATACCTTTCCTGTTGGCGTTTCTTACAAAATCAATGCTCCATATATCTATATTTTTTGGATTGAAAAATAAATAAAATGCTATGAATATAATAGAAGCACTCATAACTAAAGCTGCTATTTTGCTTTTCTCTTTAAACATCTTATATATATTGTATATAAATAGTACTATCAATAATATTATAACAGCAAAATATATTATACTTACAGTTATAGTTATTATTTTCAAATACATAGGAAGTACTGTAATAAGCGAGGCATAAAGATTTGGAATATCAGAAAATAGTATAACCATATTAAGAACGGTTAAACTTATTGATTCTATTACAAAAAATGAAAATATTGATATAACACAAAATGAGGCAGTTAATATTATTTTAAAATTTTTATTCTTTATAATAGGATAATACTCAAGTAAATTATATGCTATCATTGTAAACATATAAGTATACAAGAAGTCATATATATTAAATTGAAGCTTCATCATAGAACAGGAAGGCATTATTAATTTTGTTACTAGAATATAAAGCAAGCTATTTAATATAAAAAATAATATATATGCTTTATAGTTTGATATTATATTTGGTATTATATAATGATAAAGTATAGGGAAAAGTATTATCAAAAATAATAAGAATAACAGCACTTCTTTTTTTATTTTTAATTTGTATTTTATATTTTCTATTTTATCATTTTCTTTTAATTGTATGTTGTTATCATCAATCACTAAATTACCATAGAAACTTCCGCTCCATCTTATATTAGTAACATGGTTCGGCATTTCATTCGTATTTGGAGTTACTCTATATATTTGATTATTTTTAAATATGTTGCTTTCAAATTTTAATTGGAAATAGTATTTGTTTTCTAATATATGATTGAAATTTGATAAATATCCTTTCCTTTCAATATTTCCAAGTATTGTGAAAGTAATGAAAAAGATAATTATTAAACTTATAAATATTAAATATGATATTATAAAAGTTTTTTTATTTTGCTTCATTTTGATAATTTTACTTTTTGATTTTAATATTATAACAGTAATGTTTATTGAAAGTTAAATTAAATTTTGCGATGTACATTGGGCATAATATAAATATTTTAATAAATAGTATATACCTAAACAACTATATTTTGTCAAAAATAAATTTATATTTTTTTTGATATCTGGGGCTTTGCCCCAGACCCCACTTCTTTTGGTGCCCCAAAGAAGCTATATCCTCGACAGGCTCGGATACGCTTCGCGAAAGGCTACATTTGGTCTTTAATTTAATAAAATATCTTACATGTAAGACGTTTTTAGTATGATTTAGTACTAATTTTATACTTGCACTTTTTGCAACTTTGACGAAGTCCGCAGAGCGTGTGCGGCGGGAAAAAGTTGAATAAAAAATTGACAAACTTAAAAATTCTTAGTATATACCTAGACAATTGCAATAAAAATATTTCAAATACTATATTTATAAATAATATAATACAAAAAGTAAAATACTATTTATAAATATAATTTTTTTATTTTTTAATTATCTTTTAATTTAAAGAACTCTATCAATTTATTTAAATTTTTAGCTTCATTAAGAAGTAATTGAGAAGAAGAAGTAGCTTCTTCAACTAAGCTGGCATTCTGCTGAACAGAAGTATCCATTTGATTTATAGTTATATTAATTTGTCCTATTCCAATTTCTTCGTCTTTTGCAACCGAATTAATTTTTTGCATTAGAGTAGCGGCGTGATCCATACTTTCAGATATTTTTAAGAATGTATCTTTTGATTCTTTAACACTTGCAGCTGCTATATTAATTTTATCATTACTGTCAGCAATTAATGCAGTAATATTTTTTACAGATTCCTGAGTATTCTGTGCTAGGTTTCTAACTTCAGAAGCAACAACAGCAAATCCTCTGCCTTGATCTCCTGCTCTTGCTGCTTCTACAGAGGCATTAAGAGCAAGTATATTAGTTTGAAAAGCAATAGATTCTATTAATTTAGTAATATCCATAATTTTAGAACTTGCTTCATATACATCGTCCATTTTTGAAACACTTTCTTCTATTATCTGGCTTGCTTTTTCAGTATATTCTTTTGACTTCATAACTATTTCGGTACCATTATCTATATCAGCAACGGCAAGTTTTACATTATTAGCCATTTCAGCCATAGTAGATGCTGTTTCTTCCAAACTTGAGGCCTGCATTTCTGTTCTATTTGATAAATCATTATTTCCGGCAAGTACCTCATTAGCAGCATTTTCAACTGATATTGAAGATTGTTTTACAGTATTCATTACATTATTTAAATTATCTAAAGTATTTTGAACAGCATTGGCTATGATACCCCATTCATCTTTTCTGCTTGTAAATCCTGGAGGTGTTGACCAAGATATATCTCCTTGTGATAATTTTGTTAAATCTTGAGCCAATAATTTTATTATAATAACAACTCTAGTTTTTATGATGAAAGGTGTGATTATAAATACTATTAATAATATAGCTATTGATACTATAATCATCATATTTCTTATATTATTGCTGTCTTTAAGTATTATATAATTAGGAACAAATATTTTCATTCCCCAATTTTGACCAGTTTGAAGTTTTATAGGTACAAATATATATGTAGACATAGTTTTTAATGTGGCACTGTAATCTTCAAATATTACTGTTTGACCTGCTTTAATTTTATTTAATAGATCATTGTCTTTATAATATGGATAAGCATCATAAACATTTTTACCTACATAAGATTCATTTTCTGCATTATATAGTAAAGATCCATTATGATCGAATAAAGATGTTAAAGTATTTTCAAAAGGTTTTATATTATCCATTATTGGAGCCAATGAACTGATAAAAATATCTACTCCTGCAACACCTATAGTTTTTCCATTATATTTTAATGGTATAGACCAAGTATTCATTTTTACCATTTTTCCTGCAACTTCAAAATCATAAATAGATGTAATATGTGTATTTCCGGAACTTATAGGAGCAGTATAATAATCACTTTTTAATTCTGTTGAAGTCATGCCTCTAGCCTCAATAGAAGCTCCATTTCTATATACATAATCGGAAAACATACCTCCAGCCTCTGAATAATTAGGGTCATTAGTATAATCATAATCATTTCCCATAATATTTGGTTCAAATACTAAGAATAAAGCTCCTGTACCTTCTGGTAATGTGCTGAAGAAATCCATTGTTGTAGCTTTGTATGTATCTCTGTTTCTATTGCCTGATCTATATAAATTATCTACAGTATATTTAAATGTATTTAAACTATCAAGAGCCTCCTGAACAAGAGATTCAACTTTTGCTGCTTCTCCTTTGGCACTTTCTTCAAGTACTTTATATGATAGCTTTTTTGTAACATTACTAACAGATAAAATATTGATAGTTCCTGATATCATAAGCATGATAAAAAATGGAACAAGTATTATCATACTTATTTTAAATTGTAAACTATTTAGCATATTCATAAGATTTCTCCAAATATTGATTATAAAATTTTTATAATGGTATATTTTCGTATTATACAATAGTATGTGTTAATATACAATGTTTAATTAGTATTGTTGTTAAAAATTGTCCATAATATAATCTGTTAAACGAATTTTTCAGATGATAAAAATATAATAAAAAAATTACTTTATTGTAATAATTGTATTTAATATTTTTTAGTATATAATAGTGTCCTATTTTAAGATAACAAAAAATTATATATAAAAAATTTATGGATAAAGAAAGTATAGTAAATGCTGAAGAAAACTCTTTTGATAAGGAAGAAAATAATAATTCTATAAGACCAAAAGGTTTTGATGATTTTTTAGGGCAAAGCAATATAAAATCAAAATTAAAGGTTTTTATAAGCAGTGCTAAGAAAAGAGATGTTTCTTTGGATCATATATTATTTTACGGCCCTCCCGGACTTGGAAAAACTACATTGGCACAAATAATAGCAAATGAAATGGGCAGTAATATAAAAGCAACATCAGCACCTATAATAGAGCGTCCCGGTGATTTGGCTTCTATATTAACAACATTAGGTGAAAAAGATATATTATTTATAGATGAGATTCACAGATTAAGAACCGTAGTTGAAGAAGTACTTTATTCAGCAATGGAAGATTTCTTTGTTGATATAAAAGTAGGAGAGGGAACATCTGCTAAAAGTTTTAGAGTGAAACTTCCTCATTTTACTTTGATAGGGGCAACAACTAGAAGCGGTTTATTAAGTACTCCTCTTTATGACAGATTTGGAATAGTAGAAAGACTTGAATTCTATACTAATGAAGATTTAGCTAATATTGTGAAAAGAAGTTCTAAATTTTTAAATATTGATATCACAGATGATGCGGCAATTTCTATAGCTTCAAGATCAAGGGGAACTCCTAGAATAGTTAATAGGCTTTTAAGACGTGTTTTTGACTTTGCTACAGTGCATGATGTTTTAAAAATAGACGATAAATTTGCCTCCGATTCTTTGGAAAAATTAGGTATAGATAAGAATGGATTTGAGGCATTAGATAAACTTTATTTAAATACAATCATTAAGCATTATAATGGCGGGCCTGTCGGAGTAGATACTTTATCTGTATCTTTATCCGAACAGATAGAAACTATAGAAGATGTTATAGAGCCATATTTAATACAATGCGGATTTGTGAAGAGAACACCAAAGGGAAGGGTGGCAACTAATAAGGCCTATTCATATTTAAATCTTTCTTCTAGGTATGACGATAATTATAATAATGAAGAAAAAGGGCTTTTTGATTTTTAAGGAGGTATATTATTTTAATTACAGATGATAGTACAACAGAAAAGAAATCCAATACTCAATTGGATAAGTATTATTTAGAAGAAACTTCTAAAGATGTTAAAGGCCTTGCTAAACAGTTTGTAAGTAATTTTAAAAATACATCTGCTCCTACTGCTTCTTCTCCTTCTCATTTTGATATTAGTTATAAAAAAGCTGTTAAAATAAAGCCTTCAAGATATAAAGCCCCTAAGGCAAAAATAAAATTCAATAGAACTAAAAGATTCTTTCAGAAAATATATAATGCCACTTATGGTATAAGACATTTCTTTAAATCTATTGTAGATGCTGTAATGAGAAAAGGAAATCATGAAAGAAGTATATTAATATTTTATAATGATGAGGAACATGCTGTAAGACTTCCTATAAATAATTTCATGATAATGTTTTTAGTTTTAGTATTTGCATCTTTAGTTTATACTGGATATGATGCTTATGACAGACAAAAACAGGCTAGAATATTTTATAATACATTATCAGCAAGAGAAGCTAAAACTTATACCTTAATAGAAGATTATAAAAATTCATTGAATAGATTTTCAAAAGCATTAGTAAACTATAATAATGCTATGAAAAGTATATCTTATACAATAGATTATAATGATAATGGTACATTTAATAATAATGTAAATTATGTGGAAGCTACTAACATTAATAAAATGCTTAATGAAGTAGATTCATATCAAAAAAATGTTTTAGCATTTATGGAAGTATCTCCAAAAATACATAAAGAAATACCTTTAGGCTGGCCGGTTGCAGGAGGCGGAAGAATATCAAGCGGTTTTGGTGCTAGAGTTTCTCCATTCAATCAAGAGGAGAAAAGCTATCACTATGGTGTAGATATTGCGGGCCCTTATGGAACTCCTATACTTGCTGTTGCTGACGGAGTAGTTACTTTTTCAGGCTGGAGAAATGGATATGGTTGGTTTTTATTAATTACTCATGCCAATGGCTTTCAAACTGCTTACGGACATAATTCTAAACTTTTAGTTGATTATGGGGAGAAAGTTAAGAGAGGCGAAAGAATAGCATTGATTGGAAATACCGGACGTACTACAGGAATACACTGCCATTTTGAAATAAGGGTTGCGGGAGATCATAAAAATCCTATGCCTTATTTAAGTGCTAGATTCTAATAAATATTTATTATATAAAATATATATAAACAATATAACTAAAAGGATAATTTTATGAAAAGAATTATTGTAACAGGAGGAGCTGGATTTTTAGGCTCTCATTTATGTGAAAGATTGTTAAAAGAAGGAAACTATGTAATTTCTGTTGATAACTTTTATACCGCTTCAAAAGATAATATCAAACATTTAATTGACTATAGGAACTTTGAAAGTATTAGACATGATATTACAGAACCAATACATATAGAATGTGATGAAATATATAATTTTGCTTGTCCGGCATCACCTATACATTATCAAAAAAATCCTGTAGCAACTTTAAAAACAAATGTTTTAGGTATTATTAATATGCTTGATTTAGCTAGAGATTGCAATGCAAGAATACTTCAAGCTTCTACAAGTGAAGTTTATGGAGATCCTTTAGAGCACCCTCAAGATGAGAGCTATTGGGGACATGTTAATCCTAATGGTGTGAGAAGCTGTTATGATGAAGGCAAAAGAAGTGCTGAAACTTTAATGATGGATTATCATAGACAATATAAAACAGATATAAAAATTATAAGAATATTTAATACTTATGGTCCTAGAATGAATGAAAATGATGGAAGAGTGGTTTCTAATTTTATTGTTCAAGCTTTGCAGAATTTACCTATAACTGTTTATGGAGATGGAAGTCAGACTAGAAGTTTCTGTTATTGCGATGATTTAATTGATGGTGCTATAAGAATGATGAATAGTGAAAATTTTATAGGGCCTGTTAATTTAGGTAATCCTGCAGAAATGACTGTTTTAGAGTTCGCTCAAAAAATTATAAATATGACTAATTCTAAATCTGAAATTATATTCAAAGAACTTCCTAAAGATGACCCAGTAAAAAGACAGCCTAATATAACTTTAGCTAAAGAAAAACTTAATTGGCAGCCTAATTATAAATTGGAAGAAGGCTTAAAGAAAACTATAGAGTATTTTGATAATTATTTAAAAACAAGATAAAAATATAGTTTTATTATAATATTTTAAATGTGTAAAAATCAAATTTGTAATTATACATAGTAATTATAAATTTGATTTTTTTTTCTTTCATGCTAAAATAGCAAGTAAACATAATATTATAATAGGACAATCGTAGATGAAAGAATTACCCAATTTAATTAATTTAATAAATTCTATTAAAGGTGAAATTTGCTATTCTTACATAAATAAAATAGTAGCTATAGATAAACAATATAAAGAAATGGAAGATGTTGAAGGGCAAAAGATTATAGATGTATTAAGATATGGCGGATATATGCATTTCCAATTCTCACAAGATGCTATGCTTGTAGATTTAGGTCCTAATGGTTCTTTTGTACTTACTGAAGATGATACCTATGAAAACAGCATATTAAAATTAGAAACTGATCATGGCAACTTCTTTGTAGTAGATGACAGTAAAGATAATGAAGAAATAACAAAAATAATTCCTATATGGAAAGACTCCACTACAATGCCTCAAATAGGTTATGACCCTCTTACAAAACAATTTAATTATAATCTATTTTGTCAGCTTTTAGCAGATAATGACACTACAGTAGAGAAATTAATAAAAAATCCTCTAATATTAAGCGGTATAGGTAATGTATATGGTGATATGATATTAAAAAGAGCATCTATAACTAAAAAGACAAAAACTTCAGAAATTAGTAAGGCTAAAGCAAGAGAAATATTTGATGCCATAAAGCAGGTTCTTAGAGAGGCTTCCGGAAATATAGAAGAAGAAGATAGCGATTCATCAGAAGAATGATAAAATGATAATAATAAAAAAGCCCAATGAAATGCTATTCATTGGGTTTTTTTCATTAATATATTATAATCATAGTAAGTTTTATATTTATTGAATATTAGTAAAATAGCTCAGGTTCAGCCCTTCTTTCAAATTGTTTTTCAAGATCATGCTGATGGTATAAGAAACCTTCATCATCATAATATCTGCAATGTTCAGGGCATTTCTTTATACAAGCTCCGCATTTTATACATTTGCCTACATATTTAGTTATATCATCAAAGTCTATTGAGGCAAGAGGACATACATGTGCACATGTTTTACAATTAGTACATTTAGATGTATCTACTTTTGGTTTTACTTTTAATATATCAATAGCATGCTCATGTTCATCTCTAGGTATATAATAAGGTCTTATAGGATCATTTCCTTTTACTTGTATTGGTTCTGAAGGAATATCATTATTATTTTTTATTTTTTCTGCAACTTTATCAGCAAATAATAGAGCTTTTTGCATATCGCTTTCATCTGGTCTTTTAGCAGCAAGTGTATATGAGAAAGCATGCTCTCCAATAAAAGCAGCACCTGCTATAGTTCTAAATCCGTTTTCTTCTAAAGTGTTTCTTAACTCTATTAAAGAATCATCAAAATTTCTATTTCCAAATAAAACAATAGGTACAGCTAATGCTCCTGAAGCTTTAATATTATTCTTATAGAAAGGAAGCATAACATTTGGTATTCTTCCTGCATAAGTAGGGCTTCCGCATATTACAAGTTCATTTTCTTTAAACTCCAATACTTTTTCTCTATTTTTTGGAAGCGAGAAATTATATTTTTCAAAGGGTACATTTAATACTTTAGCTATATGTTCACCTACAAAGGAAACTATTTTCTGAGTAGTTCCAGTGCCGCTATAATATATTGAATAAACTTTATTTATAGTCATATTGTATACCCCCTTAAAGTATTTAAAACACATGCTAATATTATGTATCTTTATTTTAATATGTCAATACAAAATTAGAAAAAAATAATAAAATTTACATTTATGTTACAAATACTTGCTTTATTAAAACAGATAATAATACAATTAGAAAAATAAAATTACTATATTTAATATTTTTTTATAAGTCCCGCCCTTTATTCTATATAGTTTTATTTAGAATTTTTGTTTAATTAAGTTTTTTATTTTTTAAGAAAAAGCAAGCCCGCCCAAGCGGTGTTTAGATTTATGGTGTATTTACCGCACGGTGAACAAATTTAAAATATGAACTGATTAATAATATAATTAAAATTAAGTATATAATTTTATTAACCGTGCGTTGTGTAGATAATAAATTAAAAAAATCTTGGGTGGGGCATACTTTTTATATTTAAATAATAAGTATATAAAAAATAGAAATTCAAAATAAAACAAAAATGATATAGGGTGGGGAGTGTAAATAAAATTATTTTTTAATATATAAAATTTGTATTATATTTGAATTTGATGTTGCATAAAAATCTATTATTATTTAGAATAAACATAATTCTATATTTATATGGTATTTATATATGAGAAAAGTTGTTTTGTTTATAAGCATATTAATTATATTGTTTTCATGTTCCAAAACTGAAGTTCCATTGCCTGATGATAAAATAGGGGAGCTTGTATTAAATCCAAATGGACAGACTCCATTATCATTGGTATATAAAATGGATACTAATAATAATTATCCTGTTACAGTTATTACAGAGGGCAGATTAGGGGATAATGATATAATTTTTACTTATCCTAAAAATTACGGATCAAATTTTGCAATTCATGGAATGTATTCAGAAAATACAAATACCATTCATATAATTAATGGGACTAATAGAATATCTACTAATATAGTAGTTGATAAACTTTTTATAGACGGACTTTATGTTCCTGCTACAAACAGAGTTATAAGAAATTTAGAAGAGGAGAAAAATGTATATTTTTATAATGATAATGGTGAGAGAGTTTTTACTAATTTAAAAGATAATAATGAAGAAATATATTTTGCAAGCCCAGTTATAAATAAAAGCTGGAAAGGTCTTTTTTTAATGGGTGTAAGCAGAAATGGAAATTTAAGATATGTGAATTATTCTAACTTTTATCTTACTAATGAAATAGCAAAAGTTATAGATGAAGATAATGATATAGTAATTTATGATACTATGGGAGTAAGTGATTTACTTGGAAATGCCAAACTTGATGTTACTAAATTGTATATAGGTGTTCATCATGATGTTATAAGAAAGAAATCAGATAGTAATTATATAATGCTTGCCAATTCTGCTTGGGGTGTAGAGGATAGAATTTGTGAAGTAGACAGCAACAGCAATATGATAAGAGATTTATATGTAGGCGATTTGATAAAGAAGATAGTTAATGAAAGTGGCGATGAGGCAGAAAAAGAGTATTTAAAGAAACTTATATTTGATAAGGACAATAAATATTACAGTATAGGCAGAAAAAAAGATTTCCCTATGGATTGGGCACATTGTAATTCATTAGTTTATGATGAAGCTAATGATATACTTTATTTATCAGTAAGAAGTTTAGCTATTATGGCAGTAGATTACAGTGAATGGGAACTTATTTGGTATATGGCTGATGATACATTAGATACTATGGAATCATACAATCCTTATGGAAGATATTTAAAAGACTTAAAATCATTTGATCCTTATAAAGTATTAGGAGACGGCAATACAGACGGCCCTAAAAGTCAGCATGCTTTATTTTTAATATCAACTAATGTTATAGCTATGTTTGACAATCAAGGTGATGAAGATGAAAATCCTAATGGTTCAAGATATGTAGAATATAAAATCACAGGCTCTCATGGTAATTGGAAGGCTGAAAAGATTTATGAATACAAAACAGCAGACAAATTGTATTCTCATTATATATCCGATGTGGATTATTTAACTAATGGAAATATTTTACTTGATTTTGGGAATAATTCTCAAATAATGGAGGTTAACAAAGAAACTAAAGAAGTACTTTATCAATTGAAATTTGGCTTGAAAACTTGGGGAATTTATAGAATAGATAAGATGCCATTCTATTATTCTCCGGAATATATTTTTAATGAAGACAGTTCTTTAATAAAATGAAGCAGTATAAAAAATGGGGATTGATGCATGCAAGATATATACGAAAAAATAGTAAGCGAAAAACATATAGGTAAGGAAGCAAATCCAATAAATCAATATGATATATTTTCTTTAGCAAGCAATTATGCGAGAAATAATTCCAATAATAAAAGTAATGGAATAGGTTTGGTAATAATAGATATTCAAAGGGATTTTGTAGATCCTAAACGCGGGGCTTTGCCAGTTAAGGGAGCTGTAAAGGATGTGCAAAAAATAATACGTTTTATATATGAGAATTTAGAGGATATATACGGTATTTATATAAGTATGGATACTCATTATTATGATTCTATATTTCACCCATATATGTGGAAAAAGCCTAATGGTGAAGATGTAGAACCTTTTACAGAAATTACTTTAGAAAAAATCAATAAACATGAAATAATACCATTATTCAAAAAAGAGCAAATAGAATACGTTAAAAGACTTGAAGAAGAAACTGGGAATAAATTAACAATTTGGCCTTATCATTGTTTGCATGGTACTGACGGCTGGCTTATAGAAAAACAGCTTAATAATATGCTTCTATTTTTTGAGCGTGCCAAAGGAACCAATATCAATAAAATAATTAAAGGTACAGAAAGGTTTACAGAGATGGTTGGTGCTATAAGGCCTGAAGTAACAACATCAGAAACAAGATTTTTTGATATGGCTTGGATATATGAATTAAAAAACTACAAAGAAATATATATATGCGGTGAATCTAAAGATTGGGGTCTTTATGAAACAGTATATCAGCTTTGCGATATGTATTCCGGTGATAAGAATATTACTAAAAAAATTAATGTTATGATGAATTGCTGCAGTGCTGTTGGTGATAATACCAAAGCCAATAAAAAATATGAAGAATTATCAAAAACTTACGGCATTAAATTAATAGAAGTGTAATATCTTTTGTGTCACATTAATAAAAATAATTTTATTCATTAAATTATGCATATATAATAAAATATAGTAATATTTTAAATTTATTTTTTATAATATTTTTACTTTTTTTGACTTTTTCAATTATAATTATATACTATATATTATATAAAAAATAAAAACTCAAAAGGAGTGTAAATATGAAAGGATATGCTATGCTAAAAATAGGGGAATCAGGCTGGATAGAAAAAGACAGACCAGTTTGCGGCCCTGCTGATGCCATTGTAAAACCTTTGGCTGTTGCTATATGTACTTCTGACGTACATACATTATGGGAAGGTGCTATAGGTGAAAGACATAACATGATTTTAGGTCATGAAGCTTGCGGAGAAGTAGTAGAAGTAGGAAGTTTAGTTAAAGATTTTAAACCTGGTGATAAAGTTTTAATACCAGCTATTACTCCTGATTGGAACAGTGTAGAAGCTCAAGCTGGATATTCTATGCACTCTGGCGGTATGCTTGCTGGTTGGAAATTCTCTAACTTTAAAGACGGTGTATTTGGTGAAGTATTCCATGTAAATGATGCTGATGGTAACTTAGCTCTTTTACCTAGCAATATTGATCCTGTAGATGCTTGTATGCTTTCTGATATGGTTCCTACTGGATTCCATGGAGCAGAATTAGCTGATGTACAATATGGTGATAGCGTACTTGTTATAGGTATTGGACCTGTTGGACTTATGGGTGTTGCTGGAGCTGCTTTAAGAGGAGCTGCTAGAATTATTGCTGTTGGTACTAGACCTAATTGTGTTGAAGCTGCTAAAAAATATGGTGCTGAAGAATTTATAAGCTATAAAAATGGCCCTATAGATGAACAAGTTTTGAAAATGACTAATGGAAAAGGTGTTGATAAAGTTATTATTGCTGGCGGCGGAGTTGAAACTTTTGCTGAGGCAGTTCGTTCTTTAAAAGCTGGCGGTAAAATCGGAAACGTTAACTATTTAGGTAAAGGTGATTATATACAAATTCCTAGAGTTGAATGGGGTGTTGGTATGGGTCATAAAGCTATACTTGGCGGACTTATGCCTGGCGGAAGACTCAGAATGGAAAAACTTGGTGCATTAGTTTCTTCTGGAAAATTGAATGTTCATCACTTAGTTTCTCATGTATTTGATGGTTGGGAAAATCTTGAAAAAGCTTTATTTATGATGAGAGATAAACCTGCTGATTTAATCAAACCTGTAGTTAGAATTGAAAAATAATTTTTTATAATTCTTGATATCATAACTGGCAGATATTTTTTAATGTCTGTCAGTTTTTTTATATAGTTCTAAAATAATTAAAAAATTAAATTATTTTTTTTGCGGCAGTAAAATATTCTATTATATTTTTTGCTTATTTTACATATCCCGCCCATTAGTTTTATTGAGTATTTTCTTACTTTATATTTGAGTTCATTTATTGCGATTATTAGAAAATAGAAAGCCCGCCCTAGAATTATTTATATTTTTAATGTTTTTACCGCACGGTGAACGAAATTAAAGATGTGAGTAATATAAAAATATAATTTAGGCTATATATTTAGAGGCATTAAACGTGCGTTACAATATATTTTTGTAAAAATAGGAATTACAATTAATTTTATTGATTTATTAAAATGCTTTGATTTTTAGAATATCATGGATATGAACTATTCCAATAGGTTTGCTACTTTCTTTATCAACAACAATAAGATTTGTGATTTTACCTTCCATTGTATGGAGGGCTTCACCAATTAATGTATCTTCATAAATGACTTTAGGAGAAGTATTCATTATATCTTTAACTTCTTTATTTAAGATATTTGCTATATTATCATCTTTAACGAGTAATCTTTTTAAATCGCCGTCAACAATAACACCTTTTAGAGTATCATTATCATCTACAACAATAGCAATACCAAGTTTACATTCTATGATTTTGAATAATGCTTCTTTTAATGTAGTAGTGAGATTTATGATAGGGAGGTTATCAGTATGCATTATAGATTTTACTTTAGCCAATTGTCTGCCCAAACTTCCGCCTGGGTGGAATATAGCAAAATCTTCAGCTTTAAAACCTCTTAATTCCATTAATGCAGTGGCTAATGCATCGGATAAAGCTAAAGACGCTGTAGTACTAACAGTAGGAGCTAATTTTAGAGGACAAGCCTCCTCTTTAACATAAGTTAATATTGTGATTTTAGCATTTTTAGAAAGTGTAGATTTAGGATCATTTGTAATAGCTATGTATGGAATATTTTGTCTGCATAACCAATTAACAAGCTCTATGATTTCACGCGATTCTCCACCTTTAGAATAAAGTACGCAGCAATCATCTTTAGTTATCATACCAAAATCGCCATGCATACATTCATTTGGGTCTACAAAGAAACTAGGCGTACCTGTAGAGGCAAAAGTGGCAGCTGCTTTTCTAGCTATATGCCCGCTTTTACCTACTCCAGATGTTATTACTCTTCCTCTAATTTGAAAAAGCTCTTTTACAGCATTTTCAAAATTACTATCTAGCTTGTCAGATAAATATTTAAGATTCTCACTCTCTAATAAAAGAGTATTTTTGCCGCGTTCTATTATATTCATACAAATCTATTAATAACCTTTAAATTAATCTATTACTGCACTTATCAAGTGACCTGCTAATCTTTCTATTGCTTTATCAATATATTTTTTATCTTTCAGCTTTTTTTTGTATAAGTCAATTTTCTCAGGATTAATTTTTACTGCTGTCTTCATACGATACCTCTAAATAAATATATCTTCAATGAAAGATATTTCACGTTTGTAATGGGTATCGTCTATTAAAACTGCCCCAAAGAAACATTTTTGATTTAAACTTAATCCTTTTGTAATTAAGTATTCCTCAGCCGCCTCATAGAGCCTTTTTTTCTTACGCTCTGATATTGAGTAAGCTGCATATCCAAAACTTCCCTGTCTTCGATATTTAACTTCTATAAACACAATAACAACTCCTTTTGTCATTACTAAATCTATCTCGCCTCTTGTCTTTTTAGCTATAAAATTCCTTTCTAAAAGCGTAAAACCAAGATTCTCGAGATATTTCAAGGCAATGTCCTCTCCTAGATTGCCTATCTCTTTTTTGTTAGTCATTTTTTATATTACTTTTCTTCTTCTGAATCTAATATCTTTGTTTTTACCTCCTCTAAAAAGTCAGTATCTTTATCAACACCAGCTATAAACAATTGGTTTGTTTCTAGTAAATTAATAGTTTCACCGTCCTCTATAAATTCACCATTTTCATTAGACACTATTTTGATTATAGGTCTTATTGGAAAATTAGGGTTAGTAGCAAAAACAAAGCCTTTTCTCTTATCATTTAAAAGTACAATACAGCCTATAGGATATACAGTAAATATGCTTACAAAAGTTTTTGATATATTTGGATCATATTTTGTATTAGCTCCATGTATGATTTCTCTTACAGCATCTGATAAAAATATATTCTTTTTTGAATTATCTGTGTTTTTATCTAACATTAAATTGAAAGTAGATTTTTGTTCATTTATTTTGTTTTTAGCAAGAGATATTCTTCTGTATTTTAGCATTTTCTCTACTGTATGAGCAATGCTGACTATTTTGGCATATAAATGTATTTGATTGCCGACAAGTCCTCTAGGATATCCTTTACCATTAAAGAATTCATGATGGGCTAATGATATCATTGCTAATTCATCATCAAATCTAAAACTGGTTTTCATGATTTTATATCCGTAAACTGTATGTTTTTTTACTTCATTATATTCTTCTGTAGTGAACCTGCCTATTTTATTTAATATTTTGTCAGGTACTTTAACTAACCCTATATCATAAAGCATAGCACCTACACCAAGTTTTTTCACTCTATTTTCAGAGAACTTCATTGCACGGCCAATAATCATAGATATCATTGATACATTTAAAGATCTTATATAATATTCATCTGCTCTTGGTAAATTAGCTATGTTAAATAATTGAAGTACACTATTAAGATTTCTATTTACTATATCCAATATTTCATCTATTATTTCATTAAGTTCATTAATGTTTACTATATTATTATTTTTATAATTACCTAAACTTGTTTTTACTTTCTTTATTATATTTAAATAAATTTTCTTAAAGACTTTATACTCTCTTATAAATTTGTCAAAATCAGCATTTACTTCTGGAATATCAGAGCTATTAGTATCCTCAACAAATACTTCATCTATATCCCATTTTTGGAAACGGGCTATATCAGCATCTTTTAATTCTATAAACCCAGTAGAAGCAAGAAAATTATTATGAAGATATATATCTTTTTTTTCTGCTTTAGTTTTTATATCGTTAATATTTATTTTAGTTAATTTTGCCATTGCTTTATTCTGCCTTTAATTTATATATATATTTTAGTATTATACTTACAGCCTCATATAGTGAATATGGTATTTCTTCTCCTATTTCTAATTGCATTAAATGCTTAGCAGTATCCTCATCAGAAACTATAGGAACTTTATTCTTATGTGCTATTTCAACCATTCTTTTCGCTAAATAGTGGCTTCCCTTAGATATAACAACTGGGGCATTATGTATTTCCCTATCATATAAAAGGGCAACAGCGTTTTCTATATCTTGCTTATTATTCATTATTCTTCCCCGCATAATTAATTTCTGTTTCTATATTTTCAAAACTTCTCAGCAATTCATTAATCTCTTCTTTATTACATCTATTATATAACTTTTTGTCAAATAATATAATACTAAGCAAATATTTTTCTTCATTATACTTTGAAATTTTTATTTCACATAACTCTTTATTATCATCATAAGCAGTAAATGTAAATTTATTACTGTTTGTATTTTCATCTTTATTTACATAAAGCAATAGTTCTTTTACTTCCCCATCTATTATAAATGGTATAGGGATCATAAAAGTAGTTTCTTTAAAATTCCTATTTTTTCTATTAGAAGATAATACTTTTAATAGAAGCATAAGCATATTAGAATTATCAGAAGGCAATTCATTATGAAGCATGTCAAAGAGCATAAACCATGCATTAAAATTAGCATTTGCATGTATATATTTATTTAAATTTTCTGCTAGATCATCATTATTACCATTTGCTGCAACACTATTAAAAAGCATTAGTAATATTTCGGTTGTTTCATCGTTTTTGTTAGAGTTTTTTATAATACCCAGTAGGTCGTTAAATTTGCTGAAAATATTTCCTAAAGAGTTTATTTCTTCTACCGTTAAATATATGCCATTAGACATGGCATTTAGTATGAACTTTTTTTTATTGCTGTCTAAGTCAGGAAGATATTTCAATACCGTTTCAAGATATTTGATATTTTCATAACTAGGTTTTATTCCTTTCTGTGAAAGTAAAGTTGATATTTCTGAGTTATTTTCAGCTATATTTACCAATACATTAGCTTTATTGGAATGCATATTTTCTCTGGCTTCTTTTAGGCTGGCAGCATCTTTTAAGAGCGTTAAAGTTACTTCGCCGTTTTTCTTACTTACTAATGCAAAGCCTTTATCAGTCATGCCGTTTTTAAAAAGTGCTATGACTTTATTGCCCATAATATTTATTAATGCTTTATTAGAATCTAATTTACGCATTACAGAATATCGTACAATATCGCCCTCTTTTATTTGTGATGGGGCTTTATTTTGAATCAGATTAAAATATTTATTATTTATATTAATCATATACCTATTATATATTTTTTTATTTATTTGTTAATAGTTATTTTAAAATTAAATTATATAAAATTTATGAACGCACGGTTAATGGTATAAAAAGTATAATTTCATTAATAATATAAATATTTCATATAAGCAAAATGCATTTGGCGTGCGGTGATGGCATATCAAATTTAAACTCAGCTTGGGTGGGCATGCTTTTTTAATTTAAATAATAAGTATATGAAAAATAGAAATTTTAAATCGGAATAAAAAATTTAGAGGGTGGGGTGTGTAAATAAAGTTTTAAAATTTAATTACACTTGCCCGCCCTTTATATTTAAAATTTTATTTTGTAATTTTCATGTTGTATTTCTTTTAAACTTTTGTTGTTATTTTAACTGCCCACCCAAAATTTTTTTAAGTTTATAATGCATATACCGCACGATGAATGAAATTAAAAATATAAATTGATTTATAATATAATTTTTGTTATATTATAGGAATTTATTAACCGTGCGTTAAATAATTTATCTATATTATTAGTACTATTTTATCATATCCCTTTTGTTTAATTTATTACTTAATATATGCAAATAATATGTTATAAATATAAATAGTCCCATTATGGCGACATGGTCCATAAAGAAAAATATTGCTGGTTCTTCAACTTTAGGCACTCTTGTAATTACAAACATTTGAATATAAAAACCTCTTTTTATAAATGAAACTATTCCATATATAGCTATTAATAAAGCGATTATTATGTATATTTGTTTTTTTATATTTATAAATTTTTTACTCATATTTATAAACATACCCCAATGCATTCCAAGATGTATAGACATCAATATAAATCCCCAATGGCTGCAAACTATATGCAGTTTTTTATTAAATACTTTGATGTTTGTAAGATTAAAAAAATTAACTACATCTTTATTAAATAATATTCCGCTTATAATTAATCCAAGCATACATATAAAAAGCATAGTATTTATAAATGTATTAAGTGATCTGTTAAAACTATATTTTCCTTTGGTCAGATTTTTATACCAATTAAAATTGAGTATATGATGAAGTACAAAAAATATAAAAATCAAATATCCTAATATTCATGTATGGTACGTCCTGTAAAATAATAGTTCATTAAAACAAAAAATAGAATAGTCATTATTATATCTACAAGTATTTTAATCGTATTTCTCATCTATAATTCTCCTCCTGCTTACGATATTAGTTAATTTTTATTAAAATATATAGTATGCTATTTACTTTATTAGACGAATTATACGATTAAAAGTTTCTTATATAATTTATTTTTTTAATAATTTTGTACAGAAAAAATTATTTTGATTAGACTATAAGCATATTTTTGTATGCGATATAATACGAAATAAGTTTAAAAATTTAATTACACTTGCCCGCCCTTTAGGCTTTTTGAATTATTCTGTAACTTTTAAATTATTTTTCTTTTTAGCTTTTATTGTTATTTTAGCTACCCGCCCAGAATTTTTTTAAATTTGTGATGCATATACCGCACGGTGAATGACATTAAAAATATAAACTAACCAATAATATAATTTTTGTTATATATATGGATTCATTTAACGTGCGTTAAATAAATTTAAAATTTGTTATTCAAGATTTTTTTTGTTTTGTTCTTCCAAATAATTTTTTTTATTTTCATCAATATTCATAAATGATTCCATAGTACTGTTTAGATTTGACTTTAATTTTTGCCTTTTTTCAAGAGCCTGTTTTCTATTTTGCTTGAATGCTTTTTCATGATTTCTTATGATGTCTAAATCTTTCACTATACCAGCCTGAGCCCTAGCAATATCAACAACTACTTGTAAAATTTCTTTAGCATCATTATAGCCTTGTGCAATTCTTCTGTATGCACCTTCTGGAGAAAAATCAAGTACTCCTGTTATCATATTTCCTAAATCTTCTTTCGGGCATATTTCATAAATGTTAACATTCTCTTTTCTGTATTTTAATATTTCTTTTCCATCAAAATGTATTACTATAATATCTGTGCATCCTATATTGAGTAAAGGTTTAATAGGCGAGTTGTCTTTTATACCTCCGTCCCAATATGATTTTTTGCCTTCTTTGTATATATTATCTTGTATATTATTTATTTCCTGCATAGGAAAAATAATAGGTATTGCTGAAGTGGAAAGAAGTATTTTTTTGATAGTTTCTTTATCTTTACCATTTAATTGGAAATATTGAGTTTTAAATGTAGGAAATTCTGTGCAAGTGGCATATATAGGAAAATACATTTTTGATATAGCATCTAAATCAATATATTCATCTATTAAATCAGAAAGCCCTTTTCTTGAAAAAACACCTTTAAATACCAAAGTTTTTAAAAAGTTAAATATAGCAATAGCAGTATTATGCGGTATTGAAAGAATATTCATTATTTGAGAGAATATAACTTTTATATCTTCTTTTTCAACATCAAGACTTAAAATTTTATCCTGTATTTTCTGCGTCCATAAAGTTTCAGCCAGCTCATAATCATTTAGAGCAAAAAGACAAGCATTAAGCCCTCCTACCGAAGTACCGGAAATAGCCTTTATATTATTATCAAGCCCAACCTCTTTTAAATACTTCCAAACGCCGATTTGATAAGCACCCTTACCGCCGCCGCCGTCCAAAACAAGCCCTAATTTTTCCATTTTTACTTACCTTTAAATAGTTTATTTACTTGAGCCATTACATTAGCTACACCAACAAGTATAGTTTTCTTACCATATTCAATTTTTTTGCCGTCAAATATGATTATATAATATAAGTAGTAATATAAATCAGTTCTAAATTGATTTTCTATTTTAAAACGATCTTTATGTTCTGGATTTAAATATATTGCCATATTTAAAAGACTTTCTATTAGCTCTTTATTGGCATTATTTTTTGCTGCTACTTCAGCTTTATTTATATATGCTATGTCGCTTTTATCATTGATTTTTATGGCTTCATCATAATACTTTATAGCTTCATTATAATTTTCTAATACTCTATATATTACACCTAAATTTAAATTAGCCTCAAAGTTATCAGGTTCTATTTCTAAAGCCTTAATCATATAATCTTTAGCTTCTTTATATTTTTTAGCAAAGAATAAGCTCATTGCAGTATAGTAATTATTATTGTAATCATTTAAGCCTTTTTCTATAGAAAGTTTATAATTATTGGCAGCTTCATCATATTTTTTTAATGATAAATTTACTTTTCCCATTAATTGATATAATTCTGCTGTATCTAATCCTTCATCTTTTGCCTTATTTAATAAATAAAGAACCGCATCAATATTTTTATTTCCTTTTAATAACTCTAAGGCTATTTCATATCTTGTATATTTAGGAGGCTCAATTACTTTTATATCTTCTTCAATATTATAATCTTCATCCATTATATCTATGATTAAATTATCAATATTTTTCATCTCTCCTAATATTGATATGGATAAATCAAAGTATGAATTTTCTTTTTCCAAATCCATATTCAAATTATTATAAGAATAGTTTTTTAATAAGTTTAATATAACTTCTTTTCTGTCTTTTGATGACATTTCAACAATGCTATCTGTAATATATTTTTCTTCATTCTCCAATTTTTCTATTTTCTTTATATTGCCTAATATTGGCATTGTAAAATCTTCAATATAGTTTAATTTTTCTTTATCGAATGCTTTAAAAAATTTATCTGCAATGCTTGAGTTTGATATCAATGTATCATAAATACTTAAAAGAGAGATTTTATCATCAGACTCTATTCCTATTTCTTTCATAACATATCTTAAATTCATTAAATCTGATTCTATATATAGAGATTTATTTGTTAAAAAGAATTCGGATATAAAATATAAAAACTTCTCATTGATATTTAAATCTGTAAATTTCACTCCGTTTATATCATGATGTTTTATGAAAATAACTAAATCATGTATATTAACTTTACTTTCTAGTCTCTTCATGCTCTTGGACATTTCAATAAATTTGTCCATAACCTGCTTCATAAATTCATTCATTTGTAAATATATTTGATTAATCTCTTCATCTATTGCATTTACAAGGCAATTTAATTTTAAGTTAATATTTTTTATCATTTCAAATGTGAGTTTATTATGCTCTGCCAATTTCTGTATCATTTTTATGCAGGCTATTTGTGAAACAGCAAAATCTCTGTCTATTTCTCCTCTTATTTTTCTATTTTTTCCTGTTACATTGCATAATAAATTTTTAAAAAATCCCTGTCTGCATAATTCTCTAGCTCTATTTTTTCCAGCATTAATTCCAAAACTTGCCTCCATAGCTAATTGGGTAATTTCTTTAGAATCATCTTTACATTGTTCATATACACTGTCAATAAAACTGTCTATATCTTGTTTTTCTTCATTTGATAAATCGTTTTCATAAGGAAGCGGGAAAGTCATAAATTGATCTCCAGAATTATAAATATAGCTTATTATATGTCTTTTTGCTTAAAATTCAAGTTTTATTTATTACACACTCTAATCAATGATTTTGTTTAAGCATAGTTTTTTATAATTTTTAAAATTTAATTACACTTGCCCGCCCTTTAGGCTTTTTGATTTATTCTGTAACTTTTAAATTATTTTTCTTTTTAGTTTTTACTGTTATTTTAGCTGCCCGCCCAGATTTTTTTTAAATTTGTGATGCATATACCGCACGGTGAATGACATTAAAAATATAAACTGATTAATAATATAATTTTTGTTATATAATAGGATTTATTTAACGTGCGTTAAAAAAATCGCCATAGGGATTATTAGTCCCTATGGCTTTGGAGTAAGTATGATTAAAAAAACTAATTTGTAGGAGAATATCACTTACTAGGTTTGAAAAAATTGAGCCTTAATGCATTACTAACAACACATACAGAACTTAAACTCATAGCTAAAGCAGCAAATATTGGATTTAATAGTAAATCTTTACCCATAATAGAAACTAAAAAATCTCCAATTGCTGAAGCTATTAAAGGTTCTCTAAATATATGTAAAACACCAGCAGCTACAGGAATACCAAGCACATTATAACAAAAAGCCCAGAATAGATTTTGTTTTATATCCCTCATAGTTGCTTTGCTTAATTCTATTGCAGTAACAACATCATTAGTATTTGATTTTACTAATACTATATCAGCACTTTCAATAGCAACATCGGTTCCGCTTCCGATTGCTATGCCAACATTCGCTTGAGTTAGGGCAGGGGCATCATTTATACCGTCGCCAACCATAGCAACTATAAATCCTTCATCTTGAAGTTTTTTCACTTCCTTTGATTTATCCTCTGGAAGCACTTCTGAAAATACTATATCAATGCCGGCCTCTTTTGCTACTGAATTAGCTGTGTTTTTGTTGTCGCCTGTAATCATCGCAGTTTTTATTCCAAGTTTATGAAGCCTTTTAACGGCATCAATACTTTCTTGTTTTAATCTATCAGCACATGCTATTATTCCAAGAAGTTTATTATCATAAGAAACATACATAGGAGTTTTGCCTTCTTTTGAAAGTTTATCCATATCAGAATTATATTTTTCTATGTCAATGTTTTCTTTGAACATAAGCTTGTCATTTCCCATTAAAACTCTTTTGCCTTCAATAAATGTTTCTATACCAAAACCAGCAATGGCTTTGAAATTTTCTATAGGTAAAAGAGTGATATTTTTTTCTTTTGCCTCTCTTACTATAGCCTCTCCTAATGGGTGTTCGCTTCCGTTTTCAGCACTTGCAGATATTAAAAGTAATTTATCTTTATCATCAGAAATAATATCTGTAACATAAGGCTTACCCTCTGTAAGAGTTCCTGTTTTATCGAACATTACAGTATTTATTTTTTGTGATATTTCTAAAGCCTCAGCATTTTTAAAAAGTATTCCAAGTTCAGCTCCTTTTCCTGTACCAACCATTATTGCAGTAGGTGTAGCAAGCCCCAATGCACAAGGACAAGCTATAACAAGTACTGACACAAATACTGTTAAAGAAAATACAAAATTATGAATAGCTATAAACCATATAATTCCTGATATTAAAGCTATTGTAATAACTGCAGGTACAAAATAAGAAGATACAACATCGGCAATATGTGCAATAGGTGCTTTTGAACCTTGAGCATCTTCAACTAATTTTATAATCTGTGCTAATGCTGTGTCTGCTCCTACTTTTGTAGCTTTGAACTTGAAACTTCCTGTTTTATTTATTGAAGCACCAACAACTTTATCACCTACAGTTTTTTCAACTGGTATGCTTTCCCCTGTAAGCATTGATTCATCAACACTACTGTAGCCTTCTATGATTTCACCGTCTACTGGAATCTTTTCTCCGGGACGAACCAATACTATATCATTAACTTTTACTTCTGAAATTTTAATTTCTTTTTCTTCACCATTTTTTATTACAGTTGCAGTTTTTGGCTGAAGTCCCATAAGTCTTTTTATTGCTTCACCTGTTTTGCCTTTACTTCTAGCCTCTAAATATTTTCCGAATTGAACTAATGTTATTATAACTGCAGCTGATTCATAATATAGATTTTCTCCATGAGGATTAAGTCCCATAAATGCTAAAATTGTAGAGTATACACTATATACAAATGCTGCTGTAGTGCCTATAGCTACAAGTGAATCCATATTAGGAGCACCTCTAAAAAGTGCAGGAAAACCTAATGTATAAAATTTATATCCTGATATCATTACTGGTACGCATAAAAGTATTGCTGCTATAGAAAATACTTGAGGATTTATATGATGCACCAAAAAACTAGGTATCGGGAATTTTACAACACTTACCATTGGTGCCATAGATATATAAAATAGCGGTATAGAAAATATTGCAGAAACTATTAATCTTATCTTCTGTTCTTTTATTTCTTTTGCTTTTCTTTCTGCAGGATCTTCCTCTTTTCCAAGAACTTGATATCCAGCCTTTACAATGACATTTACTATATCATTATATTTTAATTTTTTATCATCGAAATTTAGAACAGCTTTTTCTGTAGCTATATTAACATTGGCTTCTTCTATGCCTTCAGTTTTTTTCAATGCTCTTTCTACTGCTCTTGAACAAGCAGCACAATGCATACCGCCTATTCTTAAAGTCATTTTCATAAATACAAACCCCTTTTAAAAATAATGCATTATATTATACACTAAAATGTTAAAACAGTCTAACAATAAAAAGTATATCATTTTTTTTAATAAATTTCAAGTAGGGTATATAGGTATATGTAAATATGTGATTTTATAATAATTTTAAAAAAATAGTTATTTTCATATATCAAATTTCAATTTATTGTTCTATAGAAATTGATAAAATAAAAATTAAATATATAATAAATAAAAATTTTTAAATATTAATATTATGGATTATGATTATGAATAAGATTTTAAAAGTTTTAATATTGTTTTGTTTTGCCTATTTTATGATAGGTTGTTTTTCTAATGACCCAATAGAAAAAATTGAAAAATATAATGGAAGGTATGAAGGTGCTTTGAATACCAGAGAAAATACAAGGCAGATTATTCCTAATAAATGTACTTTAATAGTTAATGATGATAATTCCATTGATATTACTATAACAGGCGGAAATGAATACGATGATCAATTAACTATATTAAAATCAGAATTAACAAAAACTGAAGATAATATATATCATGCAAGTAAAAATTCAAAGAATTATACATTTGCTTTTTATTCGGATTATATGAATTTAACAATAGAAAATACTGATAATACCACAACATCAGGTTCATTATTAAAAAAGAACTAATTTAAGTATACACTTTTTATGTACAGCTAAATAGTAAAAAATTAGTACCATTTCTTACTATTTAGATTTTTGTACAAACTATTATTAATCATGATGTTCATGGCAATGGTTTTCATGACAATGATGCTCATGACAATCATCTTCTTTATATTTGATATTTTCTCTATAAATAGGCTGGAACTCCTCGCGTAAAAGTTTCCTATTTAAATCTTTTCCTATAAATACTATTTCAAGTTCATCATTTTCAGTGGCACCCGTAACGGCGTATCTGTCGCCTACAACATCATATCTTAAATAATTATTTCCGCATTTTATGAAGCCTTTTGATCTTGCAATGTATCCAAACCTTCCATGTATTATATCTTCCAACAATGTCATAAATTTATTTTCATTAACTACGCTGCAGCCTTTCATACTTATAGAATCCGGCATTTCTTCATTTTGGGAATTTTCCAATTCTTTTGTTTTATATTTATCATCTAAAAATGATTTTAAAATACTTTCCCACCAATCTTTACTTTTATTAGAGTAATGTTCATTAAGAATTTCTACATTATCATAAGACACTTCATTTTTTGACATTAATGCTTTTATTTTTTTTATAAGTTCATCTGTTTCATACTGTTCTTTAGATTCCATTTTTGAAATGATTATTTTTGAAGTATTTAAAATCTGATCAACATAAATATCATCATAAGAATTAACGAAACTATCAAATGCATTTCCATCTATAATAGTTATTGGTTTAAGAAGTACTATTCTGTCATATTCAATTTGTTTTATATTATTTATAATATTGCTAAGTTTAGCAACTCCGGTAGGTTCTACTATTAAATATTCTGGGTCTAGTGAATTGGCTATAGTAAGAATTGAAGTTGCAAAGTCTTGCTTCATACTGCAGCAAACACAGCCTTCAGTTAATTCCCAGATATTCATGCCTTCATCTTTAAGCATATTAGAATCTATATCAACATCACCATATTCATTTTCCATAACTACAAAATCTCTTTTTGTTTTGTTAGCCATTTCTTTTATGAGTGTTGTTTTTCCAGCACCTAAAAAACCTGAAACTATTAATATTTTCATTATCATCTCTCCTTAAAAATTATTTCAATTATATAATAGTTTATTTATTAAATCTATATTTTCCATGATTTTATTTCTTTATAACTTTATTATCATTCCCCGCCCTCTATTTTTTATTATATAATTTGAAAAATTATATTTTAATTTTCTTTTTAGTTAATAAAGAAAAAGCATGCCCGCCCTAGTGGAATTTAGATTTTGAATTTAACTTCACGCACGCTGAACAAAATTAAAAATATAGTTAGATTAATAATATAATGTTATTTATAAAGAATATTTTATTAACCGTGCGTAGAATAGATTAAAAATTTAATTTAAACTTGGGTGGGTGTGCTTTTTAGAGTTTAGCAATATGGATAATGAAAACAGAAATTCAAAATAAGTTTTTAAAGTTTAAAGGGTGGGGTTCAAAATAAAGCTTTTAATTAGTTTAATCAAATTTTATTTAAGGTATATAAAAAATAATAGATTGTAAAAATAATAATTGTAAATTTTTTTATTTATTTAAATTAAATAGTATTGATATAAAGTGTAATTTCATTTATAATATAAGCCATTCAATAGGGAAATGTGGGTGAGAATCTTACGCTGGCACGCAACCGTAAAGTTTAATTTTGAATAATTAACAAAGTCGGATTACCTAAAATTAATAATCAAGTCGAGAGCACTGATTATATATAAGTATTTATTCAAATATTTTGAATCATATTAATATATTTCTATATCAAGATTTGATTATCAAAAAATATTTTTATTTTGAAAACTCAATTAATTCTCATACATAAATAAACCAAATATCTAAAAACAAAAGGAATGCAAATTGTATTCCTTTTGTGATATTATATTTCTTTTTAATTTTGCTATTTATATAAATTTCATAAATGTACGAATTAAGTACTATATATTTTAGGAATCAGTTACAGAATAATATTAAGTTTGTAAATATAATTAGATTTTGATTTAAGATACAATTTAATTAAATATCAAGTTTAACACTTCCTTGTCTAAGTACTTTATTTTCTATACAATCATATAAAGTAGAAGGAAGTTTATTTTCTAATATTCCGGCATTAACTATTAAATCAACTTTGTCTTTATAAAGTTCTTCAAGTTTATTTCCATCAAGTATAACACCAGCACCGCTTGGATTGGCAGAAGGAGCTACAAGAGGCGGAGTGTTTTGTAATATTAATTGCATATATTCATCATTTGGAACTCTTAAAGCAACTGTTGATTTAAGATAAATAAAATGCTTTTTTAATGAATTAGATAATGGCATTATAAAAGTTAATTCACCTGGTACATTATTTTTAACTATATCAGGTACTTTTTCATCACAGAATTTTTCAGAATATTTTATGTCTTTTAATAATATTAAAAGAGGTTTATTTCTTTCTCTTTCTTTAATTTCATATATTCTATCTATAGCTTCTACATTCAAAGCATCTGCAAGCATTCCATAAACAGTATCAGTAGGTGAAATTACTACTCCTCCGTCATTAATAACTTTTGTAACTTCATTAGCTACATATTCCATACTTTCTTTATTATTTCTATCAAGATGAATTACCATAATATTACCTCTTAATAATTGTAGGGTGTATAAAAAGACTTGCAAAGCCTCTTCTTTTAGCATTATGCAAAGCTAAAAGTACAGGGGCTACTTCTTTTTCCATATTTTCAATATGATAATTTTTTTTGTATGCTGTGTATGCTATACCTGCGGATATTGTATATTTGATAATCATACCATTATATTCTAATTCGTTTTTATCAACAAAATCTCTTATTTCATCAACCTTTTTATCATATAGTCTTATATTCATTCTGTTAAAAGCAACCATAAATTGATTATTGTCAAAACGTGCAATAATATCTTCTTTTCTAGTTGATTTTCTTAAAACTTCAGTGAATTTCAGCATTATTTCTTCTGCTGCTATAATACCAAATTCATTAATAATACTATCTAGTCCGTCTATTGAAAAACAAGCTAAAACTATAGTTTCTTCATGTCTTACAGTTTCATAAAGTAATCTGCTGAATTGAGAATAGAACTCTTTTTTATTCCAAAGACCAGTTTCTAAATCTACATTCAATATATCATCATATTTTTTTTGTGCTTCTTTATATGACTGATAATTTCTATTGGAAACTTCTGTCATGTCAGCTAAAGAATTTTGAAGATAATCAGCCTGTTTAAGTAATTTCTGATGTTCTACGTATAATTTTCTGTATTTAAGACAGCTGTTTACTCTTACAATAAGCTCCATTTCATCGAAAGGTATGAATATAAGTCCGTCTATCCCTAAACTTAGAGCTTCTTCTATAAACTCCATTTTTCTATAAGGAGTACTTAAAAGTATTATAGGAGTACCTTTAGTAGATTCTTGATTTTTAAAAGTATCAAGGAGCTGCAAACCCTGAGAGTCTCCTATATCTGCATCCAATAATATTAGGTCTAATGTACTTTCATTAGATATATTAACAGCTTGAGAACGTGATTTAGTTGCTATAGGATTATAATGTCTTTCTCTTAAGAGGTCAACGAACCTGTCTAAAAGGTCTGTTCTATGCTCTACTACTAAAATGTTTTCATTCATAATTACTTAATCTTCTAAAGTTTATAGTTCTTATAAAGTAGTATCGTAAATTTACTGAATATATTGAATAAAAAATAGACTTCAAAATATTTGCTATGAAATTAAGAAAATATTGTTTTGATAAGTTTATATTTTTTATTTTAGCAGTCTTTTTTTGGTTAATATATTTAAATATATATCGAAATTTTTATATTAATTATATTTTATTTATTAATAATGTAAAAAATAGTAATATTGCAGATATATATAATTGAAATAAAAATTGCTTTATGTTATTATTGACAGTAATTTTTATTAACATAATTTTACTAATATGGAGGATAAGTAAAATGAAAGTAGCAAAATTTGGCGGCTCTTCTGTTGCGAATGCAAGTCAAATAAAAAAGGTAGTAGATTTAATTCTAGCTGATAAAGATAGAAGAATAGTTGTAGTATCTGCTCCAGGAAAGAGACTTAAAGAAGACACCAAGGTAACCGATTTGCTTATTACTCTAGCTGAAACTATTATTTCTGGTAAAGATGGAAAATTAGAGTTAAAAATTATTATAGAAAGATTTAAAAATATTATAGATGAACTTTCACTCTCACATGATTTATTAAAAGAGATACAATCAGATATACAAGAGAGAATATCTAGTGATAAATCACTTCCTACAAAATTTATAGATGGAGTTAAAGCATTAGGGGAAGATTTGAGTGCTAAAGTTATAGCAGCTTATATTAATTCTCTTGGAGTAGAAGCTAAATATGTTAATCCTAAAGATGCAGGACTTTTACTTTCTGAAGAATTTGGAAACGCTACTGTATTAGAAAAATCTTATGATAATTTAGCTAAATTAAAAAATGAAGAAGCTATAGTAATATTTCCGGGATTTTTTGGATATACTGAAAAAGGCGATGTAGTAACTTTCCCTAGAGGCGGAAGTGATATTACAGGTGCTATACTAGCAAAAGCAGTTCAGGCAGAAGTTTATGAAAACTTTACTGATGTTGACGGAGTATTTGCAGCAGCTCCTAATATAGTAGATAATCCAAAACTTATAGATGAATTTACATACAGAGAAATGAGAGAATTAAGTTACGGCGGTTTCAATGTTCTTCATGCTGAAGCTTTACAGCCAGTATATGAAGCAAATATTCCAGTGCATATACTTAATACTAATAATCCTTCTGCAAAAGGTACTAGAATCGTAGCTTCAAGAAATAAAAATGTTAATCCTGTTGTAGGTGTATCTGGAGAGGGTGATTTCTCTTGTCTTTATGTAAGTAAATATTTGATGAACAGAGAGGTCGGTTTCGGAAGAAAATTATTAGAAATAATAGAAGATGAAAATATTCCTTATCAGCACGCTCCTTCAGGAATAGATAATATATCTGTAATAGTTAGAAATTCTGCTATCACAGAAGAAAAAGAAAAACGTATTTATGAAAGAGTACGTGATGAGCTTCATGTTGATAATATATATTTTGAACATGGTCTTGCTTTGATTATGCTTGTTGGTGAAGGTATGCAGCAGTGTATAGGTGTTTCAGCAAGAGCTATGCATGCTATGGAAAAATGTAATATCAATATTGAAATGCTTAACCAAGGTATAAGTGAAGTAAGTATTATGATAGGCGTAAAAGATGATGATTTGAATAGAGCTATAAAAAGTATATATAAATCATTCTTTGAAGAACAATTATTGTAGTAATTATTATATAAAAAATAATTATTATAATAAAATATAAATTATTCATTAAAGGAGTGTCAGTTTATACTGGCACTTCTTTTTATTATTTGCATTTATATAATTTTTATACAAAATGAATTATTTTTGTAAATTATTCAATTGATTATTTTGTGAAATATAGTATTATTGTGAAAAAATTAATCTTTTTGTAAAGCATATGTATAGGAGGTAAAAACAATGCAAAAAGGTACTGTTAGAAGTATACCAATGTTGGTAGTATTGAGCATTGTAACATGCGGAATTTATTATTTTTATTGGATTTACAAAACTACTGATGAAATCAAAAATTTTATGGAGCGTGATGATATTAATACAACATTAGAATTGATATTATCTATAGTAACTTGCGGTATATATACTTATTATTGGTATTATAAATATGGTAAGATAGTTTATTTAGAAATGACTAAAAAAGCTGGATTGGACAGTACAGAAGACAGCACTATATTATTGGTAATTTTGAATTTATTTATGTATGTAGTATCTTCTGCTATACTTCAAGATAAATTGAATGCTATATGGAATAGTATACCAGATGATGAAACAGTAAATAGTAATGAATCTTCAAATCAATAATTTTTAACTTATTGATTTTGTAATAAAGGGACTCAGTCTTTAATTAGGCTAGTCCTTTTATTTTTGCATAAATAAATCATTTTAATTTTTCTTTTTGATACATTTTTCCGATATTAATAAAAAATGTTATAGTTTTATGAATTTTATAAAAGGAGGAGGGTGAGTTTATGAGAAAATTTTTAGTATTGCTTATAATACTTAGCAATGTGCTTGTTTTAAATGCTTATGATAGTTTAAATGAAGTATTGCAAACTCCTGTAAGTTATAATATTTATAAAGGCAAGAATACAGAAAAAACATTTAATGCTGTGAGATACATAAATAATAATTATTCCAAAGAAAATTTCAAAGCAAGAAATATATATTCCACATCAAAGATAGATATATATTTAGAGAATGGATTAGAAGTTAATGATAGAAATTTGCAGGAGATAATATTAGAAACTTCAAAAATATATGAGATGGAAGAATATCTATATGGCAAGCTAGGTAATGGAAGATTAACTCTTTTAATAATGGATATTAACGGCGGCTATACTGGAGATAAGCCATATATGCAAGGCTATTCCATATTAGACGGACTTGATGAAATAAAAAATGATACCTCAAATATAATATTTTTAGATTATATAAATGGCTGGGAAAATATAGATTCAGTAATAAACACAATAGCACATGAGCTTCATCATGTTATACATTATAACAGTTTGGAAAATAAAAGCACTGATTCATTTGATATATGGGTAGATGAGGCATTATCTGAGGCAGCAGTAATTGCATATAGAGGAAAAGTTCCAAAAAATAGACTTGATTATTACAATGCAGATTCTATGTATTTAATAACAAAAGGCGATTATTTTGTAAATTGGAATCAAGGTTATACAGTTCATAAATATGCTACAGTTTCTTTATTTATGTATTGGCTTGGACTTCATTCTAAAAATGGTTTTGAAATATATAAAGATATAGCAAATGCTCCGGCAGAATATAGAGGTACTTATAAAGCTATACTTTATGCGGCAAATAAGAATATTAGAGAGTTTCAAGACTGGAGTGAGCTTTATGCCACTTGGTTAGAAGCCAATTATAAAAATGATTTAAATGGTATTTATGGATATAATGGGAAAATAACCACAAAGCCAAAGATTATCACTACTCAATATAATTGTCCTATGGCTCCGGGTTCTGCTATTTATGTACAGGGCGATTTTATGTCAGATGATAAACTTTTAAGATATGTAGATTTAGGCGATAATATATATGTGGTTTATAATCCAGATGTAAATACAAAGGGGAAGGATAGATACTTAATAGTTAATTCCTCATTTTATGGTTATTGATGAAATTATTAGTACTTTTTAGCTATTTTTATAACTCCTAAAAATGAGTATATGGGAAAAAGCTAATGCATATCTATGGCTTAGGTATGCATTAGCTTTTACTTATTGGTTCAAATATTATTTTCTCTGCATTTATATTTTTGGATATTTCTTTCCATTCATCTGTTGTTATAAATAAGATACTTTTTATAAATGGTTTTTTATATATTGAGTCAGTTTTTATTATTGGTAAATTAGTTTTCAAATACTTATTTATATTTGATTTAAATTGCATATTTCTTATTTTGAATGGAAAATAAAATATTATAAAATAATAAATATCTATATTATTATTAATATACTCTGAACTATATTCTTTAATAAATGAGCATCTTCCTTTTTCTATCAATTCATAAATAATTGAATCTCTACTTAAAGGCTTTTCTATTTTTAAACTTTTTATTTTATCTTCTAATTTATTTTTGTCTTCTATTTGGAAATTTTTTAATTCTATAAATATTATTTTACCATTTGCTTTTATCATCAAATCAACATTACTCATACAATGAGAATATTGATTTCTTTTTTCTTTGTCGTTAATATCTCTTTCTTCAATATCTATAATTTCAAAATCATCACTATAATGTATTTTAAAATTGTCTTTTTCGATAATATTCATATAGATATCCGATTATTTAATCATCTCTTCAATATATTCATTATGCTGTTTTATTATTTTTTCATTAATAGGATTATTTTCTAAGTCTAATAAAATTTCTTTACTTTCTATTTGAACTCCGCTATTAAAATCATTTTCATCAAAATAAAAGGAATGATACATAACGGAATCTTCATCGGTTCTTTGTAATTCTATATCATCAAGTATAAAACTATTATGTGTGGCTATAAATATTTGAAGTCCTAATTGAGATAAACTAAGAAGTATATTAACAAGTAAATCTGTAAGACTTGGATTTAAATTTGATTCAGGTTCATCTAAAAGAAGTATAGTATTTTTATCAATTTCACCATTCATAATTAAAATATATATAAGAGCTAATTTTTTATGCCCTTCAGCTACCATATCAAAAGAAACTTCACCTATATTTTTATAGTCTATAAAGAAATTATTATTTTTATAAATAGTTTTTCCGCCTATAGCATTTTCTATTTTTTTAGCTATTTCAAGTAAATCATCATCTAATTCTCTTAATTTTGGAAGTTCTGTTTTTTTAATAATATTATAGTATACAGCTTCAAAATTAATATCTCTTTTATCATAAAGTGCTGCAAATCCATTTGAGGAAGTGAGAATATCCTTGCATGGTATAAATGTACATTTTTTATTTAAGTGTTTGTTTGAATTTTCATCTAAATAGTATGTTATATTATATATATTATCATATCCAGAGCCTTCAAAATCTGTCATAGTGTTATTTAATTTTATATTATTATTAAATTCTATAAACATATTTGGTTCATTAAAAGATAAAAATACATTTTTATTTAGATTAAAATCTTTCTTTTCTTTTATACCAATGATTTCTGAAATTTTATATATTTCTTCATTTATATTTTTGCATGAATATTTTGAAAATATTTTATTTAAATTAAATGATATAGGATATGATTTTTTATATTCTATTTTTATTTTTAATTTATCATCATAAAAATTGTAATCCAAACAATTTATAAGTTTTAGTAAATGTGTTTTTCCTGTTCCATTTTTACCTATAAAAACATTTAAACCTTTTGAAAAATTTATTTCAGCATTTTTAAAAACTGTAAAATTAGATATTTTAATATTTTCTATTAAATTATTTTCTGATGATACTTCTTTATTCATTAATTCATATCCAAAATTAATCTTCTGTGAGATCAACTTCTACATTAGATATTTTCTCTAATATTTCATCATAGCTCATTTTAGCCAAAGAACTATCACTTCCGCAGGCTATATAAAGGTCATCAAAACGCTTCATACTTTTATCAACTAAAATATCTATATTTTCAACTCCAAAAGGACAAACTCCACCAAATGTGAAGCCTGTCAAATTGAAAGTATCTTCTGCATTGGCGAAACTGGTTTTACATTCAAAATAAGCACGCATTTTTTTTGAAGATATTTTTTTATCTCCTGAAGCTATAATCATAGCAAAGTTCTTTTTTGAAGGCTTTACTAATATTGATTTTGCCACCTGACCTCTTTCTATATTGAGAGTTTTAGCAGCATCATCAACGGTTTTTGTAGCTCCTGCTTCTTCAAATTCCTTATATTCTATATTTAATTTTTTTAAAGCATTAAGTACTTTTTCGTTCATCATAATAATAGCCTATTATATATTTTTAATTTGCAGGTTCATAATTATTTTTTTTAGCATATTCAAGTAGGCTTGCTATACGGTCTTTACATCCGCCGCATCCAGTAGAAGCTTGTGTTTTTTCTACAACTTCCTCAAGAGTTGTTAATTTACCATCGCATATAGCTTTATAAGCCTGTTTGTAAGATACGTTCTTACAGTAACATAATGTTTTATCATAATTGATTGAAGTTTGATTTTTTAAATATTCTACATCATATTCCATAGTTAATTATCCCCCGTTTATATTTATATATTATATTATAAATACATAAATTACAAATATGTAAAATATATTTTTTGTATATTTGTTAAATAGTAATTTTTAGTTGACAATAATCAAATTTAATGTAGTTTATATAGTAATAAATTCTATACTGGAAATCATAATGGATAATAAAGAAAATCAAGATATTTCTACTACTAATAAAAAGCCTAGTTGGTATACTATGTTTTTTTCTTTCTTTTATATAGGTCTTGTTACAATAGGCGGAGGACTTGCCATGCTTCCTATTATGGAAGATGAGTTTGTAAATAAGAAGAAATTTTTAACCAAAGATGAGATTATAGATGTATTTGCTCTTGCTCAAAGTATTCCGGGTGTTATTGCCGTTAATACTTCATTGCTTACTGGTTTTAAAATAGCAGGTATTTTCGGAGGTATAATGGCTGGTATTGGAGTGATGACTCCTTCATTTATAATAATACTAATGATAGCTCCTATATTTGAAAGATTCCAAGATACTGAATATGTTAATAAAGCTTTTTTAGGTATTAGAGGTGCTATTGCTGGACTTATACTTTTATCTGCTTATGGTATGGGAAAGCAGGTTATGAAGGATAAATTTACAATAGCTTTGTTTATATTAAGTTTCATATTGGTTGTATTTTTGAATTTCAATGTTATATATGCTTTGCTTCTTTCTGCATTTATAGGTTGGATATACTATCTTTTAAATAAATATGTAATAAATAAAAATAATAATTAAATTGGACTTCTATATGATATATGTAAGACTTTTTTATATATTTGCTAAATTAGGACTTTTCACTTACGGCGGAGGATATGCTATTATAGCTTTGCTTCTTGGCATATTGGAGGAGTATGGTTGGGTAAGTTCTGCTGAATTTTCTAATCTTGTGGCAATATCTCAAATAACTCCGGGCCCTATTGCTATCAACTCTGCAACATTTGTTGGTTATAAAGTTGCCGGTGTATTAGGTTCTGCTGTGGCAACATTTGGAATATTTTTACCTGCTTTTGTTATTACTATGATAGTTTCTAAATTCTTTTATACTTTGAAGGATAATGAACAGTTCAATAGTATAATGAATGCTTTGCGTGTATGTGCTGTTGCTTTGATTGCATCTGCCGTTGTTACATTCACTAAAGATGCTTTTTTTGTTCAGCTTACTGAAACATCAATACTTAGAAATATAGATTTTATACAATCTATTTTTAAATATATAAGTCCTATAGGAATATTTATATTTGCTTTATCTATATTTTTGAAAATAAAAAAAGTACCAATACTCGTTATAATAATAATATCAGCTGTTTTGGGTATAGTTTTATATTAATATATACTGAAAATTTTTAAGTTTGTCAACCGATGCACTTTATGTAAATTTTCTCTACTTTTTTGTCGCACAAAAAAGTAGCAAAAAACGCAATTGCTAGAACTTTATATTAAAAACATGCCTATTAAATATAGGATATATCCTAAAAATGCAGTCTTTTTGGTTCTTTGTGCCAACAAAAGAACTGGGGGTGTGGGGGCAAAGCCACCACAAGCAATAAAATTGAAAAAACTAAAATTGACAAAATATAGTTGTTTAGGTATATACTAAAAATTTTTAAGTTTGTCATTTTTTTATTCAACTTTTTCCCGCCGCAAAAAGTTGCTATATCCTTGACAGGCTCGGATACGCTTTGCGAAAGTGCAATTATGAAATTAGTACTAAATCATACTAAAATTGTTTTACATGTAAGATAGGTTATTAATTTAAGCTAAATTATAGTCCTTTTGCTTCTTTGGGTCACCAAAAGAAGTGGGGTGCGGGGCAAAGCCCTGCAGATATTTAAAATTTAAAAAAATTATTTTTGACAAAATATAGTTGTTTAGGTATATATTATCTTACTTTTGTTAAAGTACCGCTGCTTACAGTATTATCACTTCTTGTGAATTGTAAGTTCATAGCAGATTGTGAAAAAGCAAAAGTAAAATTATATATATATCCGCTTGACAAGAAAGAAGCAGTGTATAGAGTATCAGATACTTTTACTAGATTATCTTTATATATATTATTATAAAATGAAATGTATCCATATATATTTACTGATATAACACTTCCAGAAGAAACGGTTACAGTAGCTGTACTTTGATAGCTTGTTTGATCATTATGTATTGTAGTTATTGTGCCTTCATAAGTTCCAAAATATTTACTGTCTATTTCATTGCTTCCTGAAGATGAAGAACTTGTGAAGAAATTTAAACAGCCGCATAAAAATAATATTGGTATTATTGATATTATTCTAAATATAGTTTTCATTTTTTAACCCTACGATTTTATTATATTATAAAATCATTCTTTGTCAAAATGTAAATATATAAAAAATTGTAATATACTTATAAATACATATATCGTTTTAGGAAGTAAGATATTAGTCTTAAAGATGTTATTTAAAATAGTCATATTTCGCATAAAAAATAATTGACTAATAAGAAATATAAAATATAATCTTTTACAACAAAAAAATATAATTAATAGGAAACTCATTATGAAACGTGTATTATTATTAATACTGTCATTGGCTTTAATGATATTTGCTATATCATGCGGCGGCAGTAAAACAGATGAGGGAGCAATATATATAAATGTTGGCCCTGAACCAAAAACAATAGACCCTGCTTTAAATTCAACAGTAGACGGCAGTATTTATATTCAGCATGCTTTTGAAGGTTTAGCAACAAGAGATAAAAACAATCATATAATACCTGGTGTTGCTGAAAGCTGGGATATAAGCGAAGATGGTTTAACTTATACTTTCCATATAAGAGATAATGCTAAATGGTCTGACGGACAAAAAGTAACAGCTGAAGATTTTGTTTATGCTTGGCAAAGAGCAGTAGACCCTATAACAGCTTGTGAATATGCTTATCAATTTGAACCAGTATTAAATGCTATGGATATCAATTCAGGAAAGAAACCTGTTACTGATTTAGGTGTTAAGGCAATAGATGAAAAAACTTTTGAAGTAAAATTAGCAGCTCCTACAGCTTATTTCTTGGAGCTTGCTGCTTTCCCTACTTTTTACCCTATTAGAAAAGATGTTGTAGAAGAAAATGGTGATAATTGGACTTTATCTCCTGAAACTTATATAGGAAATGGTCCTTTTGTTATGGTTGAAAGAAGAACTGATGACAGACTTATAATGACAAAAAACACTAATTATTGGAATGCTTCTAATATAATACCTGAAAAATTAGTATTTATACTTATGCAAAATGGTACTGCCGCTGTTGCTGGTATAAAAGAAGGTTCTATACATTTTGGTAATAATCCTCCGCTTCAGGATATTGAAAATTTAAAAAGCGAAGGTTTAATGTATATCTCACCATACTTAGGTACATACTATTATTGTTTAAACTATACTAATGAAGTATTAAAAGACCCTAAAGTAAGAAAAGCTTTAACTTTAGCTATAGATAGAAATTATTTAGTAGAACAGGTTACAAGAGGCGGACAGCTTCCTGCTAGTGCTTGGGTTCCTAGCGGAGTAAGCGATGTAGATGGTGCTGACGGAGATTTCAGAAAAGTAGGCGGCGACTATTATAGTGTAAAAGCAGAAGATTATCAAAAGAATCTTGAAGAAGCTAAGAAACTTTTAGCAGAAGCAGGATATGCTGATGGTGCTGGTTTCCCAGTTATAGAGTTTAAATCAAATTCTGGAGAGCATATACAGATATTTGAGGCAGTACAGCAGATGTGGAAAGAAGGTTTAAATATAGACTCTACTATAGCTCAGGAAGAATGGGCTACTTTCCAAGATACAAGACAGCATAAAAACTTTGTTGTAGCTCGTCATGGTTGGATTGCTGATTACAATGATCCTATGAGTTTCTTAGGTGTATTTTTAAGTTATAGCGTACAGAATAATGGTGGATATTCTAATAAGGCTTATGATGATAAATTAAAACTTGCTATGTCTACAATAGATCAAAATGTTAGAATGAAGGCTATGCATGAAGCTGAAGATATACTTATGAACGATATGGGTTTAATACCTCTTTATTTCTATACTGATCCTATTATGATTAGTAAGAAATTATCTGATGTGATTTTTGACCCTCTTGGAGCTCATAAATTCTACTATGCTAAATTAGCTAAGTAATTATATAAATTTATTCTATTGAAAATATAATAAGTGGAGTTTCTAATAATTTTAGGAACTCCTTTTTTTATATTCATAATTTTTTATGATATAATTTATAAAATATTAAAAATAGACGTTTTTTTAAATTTGTCTTTTTTTGAAAATATGTTATCATTATAGCTAATAAAAATATTGGAGATTATATTATGTTATTAAAAGAGAGAGCAGGTGTCTATAAAGGAAAGATTACTATTAAAACTTTTCTAACATTGGATATAGACATTGATGTTATCATTACTGACGAAGGAAACATTACTACTACAACTGTAGCACCAATAGTAGGAAAGATAAGCCATAGTATAGCATTAGGTGCAGATTATGATAAAGATGATTATGATATGGAATTTGGCAATGATGTTTTTCATATAAAGTTTAATTCTAATACTTCCATAAATATAGAACTTCCTGAGAAAATTAACGGCAGTTTTATAGTAACTAGAAATGTAACATTGGAAAGAGTATAATATTTTTAGGAAAAATAAAAAAGACACTAAAATTAATAGTGTCTTTTTTGAACCCCGACATTAACCTTATAATTAAATTAAAGGAGATAATAATAAAACATATTACAACAAGGAAAAATAGGGGGGTATTGGGCCAGCAGGGACTTGAACCCCGGACCCGATGATTATGAGTCATCTGCTCTAACCGACTGAGCTACTGGCCCCTAAAATCTAACTGAATTTATCTTTAGATTTAAGTATAATACTATAAATGTTTAAAAATGTCAATACCCAATAATAAAAAAAGATAATTTTTTCTCATCAATTATTAAGATAAATGATTTATTTTAAATCCCGCCCTTATTCTATATTGTTTTATTTTTCACTTTTATTTTCATTAACTTTATTACTTACACTAAAAAGGACTTCCCACCCAGGTTTAAATTATATAAGCATGCATTTCAACGCACGGTTAATGCATCTTTATATAATAGTAATTAGAATTATTATTAATTTATATTTATAGCTTCGTTCACCGTGCGGTATGAAAGCAACAAGGTAAATTCCCACTTGGGCGGGCATGCTTTTTCTTTATTAAGTAAAAAAGAAATTTAAAATAAAATGTTCAAGTTTAAATAATAAAGAATATAGGGCGGGGATTAGAAAAAAATTAAAAAGATTATTTATTTAATTCTTTTAAATATTTTCTAGCTTCCTTATTATCAAAATTATAAGCTAATATTTCAAGGAAAGAAACAGCATGATCATAATGTCCTATATAATAGTTATGATTATGCTTCTTTTCTAATTCTTTTATTGTTTCTATTAATAGCTTGCTATATTTATATACTAAATCATAGTTTTTGAATGTAAAACAAATATTAACTAATCTTAAAATATTATCTGGAATAGGATCTAAATTAAAACTCATTTCATAATATTCTATAACTTTATCTAAGTTCTTTTCATAAAAATAGCATTCAGCTATTTGACAATAACATTTTATAATATCATTTTTAGATTTATCCAAAATAGAAAAGTATATAGTTTTAGAGTCTTCATAATTTTTTTCTTTAAAAAGCTCATCCGCTTTATCAAACATTTCTTTTGTTGTATACATAATTAAACCTCTATTTTTTAATGATATTAAAAATAATTGTTTTTATTATATCACTTAATAAATGAATGTCTATAGTTTATTTAGTTTTAGATAATCCATTCAAATATTCTTTTGCTTCTTTATAATTAAAACTATCTGATAAATATTCTAAAATATTAATAGTTTCTTCATAATAAGATATAAAACTGGAGTAATTATTATATTTCTTTTCTAAATTCTTTATAGTTTCTATTAAAAAAGTAGTATACTTGTAAACATTATCAAGGTCTTTAGATATAAAGCATATATTAATGAATCTAAGAATATTATCAGCTACAGGTTCTAATTCAAAACTCATTTCATAATATTTTTTGGCATTATCAAAATCATTTTCATGAAAATAACATTCCCCTAATTGTGTATAACATTTTATTAAATCATATTTATCTTTAGTAATATCTAATATCGATAAATAAACATCTTTGGATTTACTGTAATTTTCTTTTTGAAAGAGAATATCCGCTTTATTAAAAACTTCTTTTATACTATCCATTTTTGTCCCCATAAAAAATTAATATTTAGCCTAAACTTATAACTAAAGTTCCAGCCACTATAAGTAAAGCTCCTATTATAGTTTTTATAGTGAGAGCTTCCTGCAAAAATATAGCTGCTAATATTATCGTAAATACTATAGAAAGTTTATCTATTACTATAACTTTATTAACGTTTCATATTTGTAAGGCTTTGAAATAGAAAAGCCATGATAATCCAGTGGCTATTCCAGAAAGCATGATAAATACTATTGTTTTGGTATTAAGATTTTTTATAGTTTCTATAGTATTTTGATGATTTACAGAATTAGTATAAAAAACTATTATCCAAGACATTATTAATATTATAATAGTTCTAATAGCAGTGGCTAAATTGGAGTTGATATTGGCAAGACCTATTTTTATTAATATTGCAGTTAATGCGGCAAATATTGATGATAGCAGAGCATAGAAAATATACATAAGAAAGTCCTTTTAATAATAAGTGTACATATATAAAAGTGAGTGATATGAATAAATGTAAAAATATGAATATGTTAAAAAACAGCATAAAAATACTAACTTTTCATAATTTTTAATAAATTTTCTTGATTTTTTAATTAAAATGTTATAGCCTATTAGTAGTAATAAAATATAGGACATTCTTATGAGCAAAAAACTTCCATTAATAATATTAACTTCAGCAATAGTAACAGCATCAGCAGCACTTTTAGTAATAAAGAAAAGAAATGACAGAGGTTTTTTACATATAAAAAGCTATGATGGAAAATTTGATATAGCATTTACAAATGAATGGAAATTAAGTAAAGAAAAAAATGAACTTAATGAAAACTCAAATTTAGAAGCAGTTAATAGCAGAAATGGTGTATGCTTTATAATGTTTTCAAAAACTAAAGATTCATTGAATAATATTTCATTAGATGATTATAATGAAAATATTTTAAATAGCATAAAAGGTGAAAATATAATATCTAGTAGAAAAATATCAGTAAATAATAAAGAATTTTATCTAACAGAATTTGATTCTTATTATGAGAATATGTTAGTACATTATTTATTATACACATTAGAGACAGAGAATTATCATCATCAAGTAATGGTTGCTTTAATAAATAACAATAATAAAAATAATTATAAGAAACAATGTAAAGATATTAATAATATTTTATCTACTATAAAAGAGATATAATTTATAAATGAATAAATTTATATTAATATTGTTATTAATTATTAATGCTGCATTATCAGCGGAGCAAAAGATATTTGTATCAACTAAACTAAAAGGCAATGAGCTTCGTAAAGAAATACTCAAATGGGTAAAAAACAAAGCTAATGATAATAAATTCAGCAGTTATGATAATGGCCTTGTTTATTTATTTTTTGTTTCTAATAATATAAAGAAAAATCAATCTCTATGTTTTGATATAAGGTTTCATTTGGAATATGATAAGTTTATAGTTGATTTCTCTAATACAAAATTGTTGAATAATACTACAGGAGAAACTAAAGATTTAAAATTCAGTACTTGGTCTACTTTAACCAATAGCGGTTGGTTTAAAGAATATAATGAAACAATAAGTTCAATAATAGAAGAACTTGAATATATAGTTAATTCTGCTTAAATATTATTTAAATATCTATACCTAAAAATTGTTTAACTAGAAGTCCAACCAAGAAACTTATTCCAGCAACTGTTAAACTAATACCAGCCATTTCCAAGAATCTCTTTTTAAAAGGCAAACTCTTAGCAACTGATACATAGTAAGTGAAGAAAAATATTATAAATACTACAACACAAAGCATAGTAATTAAAGCATAAAGATAATGATTATTAGGATATATCAAATAAGGCAGTATTAATAAAGTAACAGTTATTAAATACATTATTCCTGTATAAGCACAAGACTTCAAAGCATTTTTATCGCCTTCAGCTTTAGCAGATAAATACTCTGATGATGCCATAGAAAGGGTAGCTGATATTCCTGTAATAATTCCAGACAATGCTACAAGTTTATTATTTTGTAAGGCAAAACTAAGTCCAGCTAATGTACCGCTTATTTCTACTAAAGCATCGCTTAATCCTAAAACCATAGAACCTACATATTTAAGCCTGTCCTCATCTAATATGGATATAAGTTTATTTTCATGTTCTTCTTCTTCAAATGCTATTTTTTTTGCGTCTGGTACTTCTTTAAATATTTTTGAATATATGTATTCGGCGTCTTTTTCTCCGCCTTCCATTATTTTAATGACAAAAGTATATCCGAATATGAAACTTAATATGAAAAATTTTAATACTTTTAATTTTTGAGGTTTTAATTTTTTACCTGTATATTTTTCTAAAACTTTGGCATGAGCATATTCTTCTCTTGCTATTTTTATAAGTATATTTTTATCATCTTCTTTTTTTACAAACTTGGCAAGATTTAAATATACTGCATGTTCTGTTACTTCATTTTGCTGCATACTTATTAAAATTTTTAAAGTTTCTTTTGATATATTATTATCCATTTTTTATTCCCATATATTCAATTATATTTATAGTCTTACATTGATATTATTTTTATGCAGATACTCTTTTAATTCTTTTATATCTATTTCTTTGAAGTGGAATATTGAGGCAGCAAGTCCGGCATCAACACCTTTAACTTGAAATACATCTTTGAAATGCTCCATATTACCGGCACCGCCTGATGCTATTAAAGGTATAGATACATTCTTTCCAATTTCAGTAAGAAGCTCTATATCAAATCCGTTTTTTACTCCGTCAGTATCAATGCTATTTATAACAAGTTCTCCGGCACCGTTTTTTTCTCCGTTTATTGCCCATTCTATAGCGTCCATTCCTGTATCTTCTCTGCCGCCTTTAGCGAATACAGAATATTTACCATTTACTCTTTTTATATCTATAGAAAGCACTACGCATTGATTGCCGTATTTTTCAGCAGCTTCTCTTATCAAACTAGGGTTCTTTATAGCTCCGGAATTGATACTAACCTTATCTGCTCCAGATTTTAAAACTATATCAAAGTCTTTTATACTGTTTATACCGCCGCCTACTGTAAGTGGTATGAATATTTCCTTAGCAACTTTCTCTAATACATTAACAAATAAACTTCTATCCTCATAAGAAGCTGTTATATCATAAAATACAAGTTCATCAGCCAATGAATTATTATAATATTTAGCAAGTTCTACAGGGTCATCAACATCTTTTAATCCTTCAAAGTTAGTTCCTTTTACAACTCTGCCGTCTCTTACATCTAAGCATGGTATAATTCTTTTTGTTATCATATAAAAACACCTAATTTTACTTTTATGAAATTATATAGTAAAACTTTTATTTCGTAAAGCAAAAATTAAAACAAGTAAAGAAATTTAGTTATATGATTTTTCTTTAAATCCCGCCCTTTCTTCTTTATTATTTCAAATTGAATATTTTTATTTTAAACTTCTTATTAACTTAAATAAGAAAAAGCATGCCCCCCAAGTGGGAATTTGCTTTGATGCTTTCTTACCGCACGGTGAACGAAGCTATAAATATAAATTAATTAATATTCTAATTATTATTATAAATAAGTATGCATTAACCGTGCGTTGAAAAGCATGCTTATATAATTAAAACTAGGGTGGGGGTGCTTTTTTGTTTTAGGCAATGAGGAATAATATAACAAAAAATTAAAATATGATTTTAAAATCTTGAGGGCGGGGTTTAGAGAGATTTTTTATTAGCAGTAATGTAAATAAAAATAGCCCAATTTAAATACTTTTTTCATATTATAGTAACTTGAAAAAAAATTGAAATTCATATAAAATAAACATAATATTTTAAAAAATTACTTTAATAATTAGGATTAATAAATATGGAATATGAAGCAGTCATAGGATTAGAAGTGCATGTTCAGCTTAATACTAAAACTAAAGCATTCTGTTCATGCCCAAATACTTTCGGTGCTCCTGCAAACACTCTTACTTGTCCAAGATGTCAGGCTCACCCAGGTACTTTGCCTATAGTTAATAAAGAAATGGTACATAAAACTATTAAAGCAGGACTTGCTACTAATTGTACTATACAAAAGAAAAGCAGATTTGCTAGAAAACACTATTTTTATCCAGATTTGCCTTCTTACTATCAGATTACTCAAATGGACGAGCCTATTTGTACAGAAGGTCATCTTGATATAACAGTAATTAATGATGATGGTACTTCTTACAATAAGAGTATAAGAATAAACAGAATACACATGGAAGAAGATGCAGGTAAACTTGTGCATGATGATACAGGAAGACCTTTAAGTTATGTAGATTTAAACCGTGCAGGCTGCTGTTTGATTGAATGTGTAAGTGAACCGGATATTTCTAGCGGTGAAGAAGCTTATCAATATTTAACTGAACTTAAAAAAATATTTAAATATATTGATGTTTCTGACTGTAACATGGAAGAAGGTTCTTTAAGATGCGATGCTAACGTTTCTATACGTCCTAAAGGAAGCAAAGAATTAGGTACTAAAACTGAAGTAAAAAACATGAACAGTTTTAGAAATGTAAGACTTGCTATTGACTATGAAATAAAAAGACAAATAAAAGCTTTAAACAATGGCGAGAAAATCTTACAAGAAACTAGACTTTACGATGCCAAAGAAAACACTACAAAAGGTATGCGTTCTAAAGAGGGTGCTGCAGATTACAGATATTTCCCAGACCCAGACATACCTCTTTTAGTTCTTAAAGATGAAGAGATTGAGCAGGCTAAAAAAGAGCTTCCAGAACTTCCTCAGCAAAAACGTGAAAGACTTAAAAAAGATTATGACTTACCTGATCAGGATATAGTTGTATTAACAGAAGATGCTGCATTAGCTGATTATTATGAGGCAGCAGTAAAAGCTTATCCTAAACAGCCTAAGAAAATAAGTAACTGGATAATGGTTGAAGTTAATGCTTACTTAAATAAAAAACTTCAAACTATAAAAGATTTCAAACCTAAAGCAGAGCATATAGGAGAGATTTTCAAGCTTATAGATGAAGGCGTTATAAGCGGTAAAATAGCTAAAGAGATTTTTGAAGATATGTGCGAAACAGGAGAAGCTCCTTCTGCTATAGTTGAGAAAAAAGGTATCAAACAAGTTAGCGATACTGGTGAGCTTGAAACAATCATAAGAAAAGTTTTAGAAGAAAATCCTAAATCAGTAGCAGACTTCAAAGCAGGTAAAGAAAAATCATTCGGCTTCTTAGTAGGTCAGACAATGAAAGCTACTAAAGGTCAAGGTAACCCTAAACTTGTTAATGAAGTATTGAGAAAAATTTTAAGCGAATAATTAAAATTTAATATTTATAAATAAAGCCTAGCTATTAAATAATAGTTAGGCTTTTTTATTTTATTAAAATCAAATATTGATTAATTATTATTTGCTTTCTCTGTATTTTTTACCATATTCTTTTAAAGTTTCAAATATAGGTAAAAATTCATTATCATTTTCTGCTAAATGCCATTCTGGGTGGAATTGAACGCCTACTACAAATACTGCATTTGTAAGTTCTAAACCTTCAATAGTATTATCAGATGCTTTAGCTGTTATTTTTAAACCTTCTCCTACTTTTTCTATAGATTGATGATGCCAAGAATTAACTTCTATTTCATTAGTGTTTAGCATACTGTATAACTTTGAATCTTTATCTATATAGCAGGCATGATATGCAAAATCTATAAGTTCAGGATCTCTATGTGAAATATCAGTTTTATATTCGCTATTTATATCCTGATACAAAGTACCGCCTTGTACAGTATTAAGCATTTGCATACCTCTGCATGTAGCTAAAACAGGGAAATCTTTTGCTATAGCTGTTTTTAACAGTATGTAATCTGATAAATCTCTGTCATCTTTAGGAGTTTCTAATTTTTCATGAGGCTCTTCATTATAATATTTAGGATTAATATCTTCACCGCCGGTCATTACTAAAGCATCAACCATATTTATAGCATTTGAAGCATCTTCTTCGTTTTTAACTCGAGGAAGCAATACAGGCTCAGCTCCAACTTTCTTTATTGAGTCTATATATACTTGTGTATCTTCAGGAATATCTGTAAGAGGGAATTCTCTTTCCCATGATATTCCTATTTTGATAACATTTGTATCAGTTTCTGCTGATTGTGTTTGTTTATTATTGGCATTGCTGCATGCTACAATAAAAATAGATAATAAACAAAAAATAAAGTTCTTTTTCATTTTATAACTCTCCAATTTATTAAAATAAAAGTTTAAGAATTATATTTATTTTTGTTTTTAATGCAAGATATTTTATAATTAAAAA